>UQEF01000004.1 GCA_900540045.1 uncultured Eubacteriales bacterium
CCTGGTATGCGTACGTATATGATGAATATTACGATTGTATCCTGTGCCCGCAAGATAAGGTCCTGAGTTATGCCACCACCAACCGTGAAGGATACCGGGAATATAAGAGCAAGGGCTACATCTGTCAAAGCTGTTCAGTGCGGGAAAACTGTACGCAAAACCGGCAGTACACGAAAACCGTAACCCGTCATATCTGGCAGGAGTATCTGGAGCGGGCAGAGGATATCCGGCATTCGCCGATAGGCAAAGCAACCTATGCTCTGCGTTCGCAGACGATTGAGCGTGTTTTTGCAGACGCAAAAGAGAAACACGCAATGCGTTATACTCTATATCGGGGGCTGGCCGCGGTTACCGCATGGGTCAAGCTCAAGTTTGCTGCGATGAATCTCAAGAAACTCGCCCTCCACAAGTGGCGACCTTTATCGTATTTCTACTTTCTCCTACTGCAAGAAGCCACTTTGCTACGATGCAAAGTGGCTTCTTTGACAGTCTGAACGGACCGCCCCGTTTAGGGCGGTCCGCTACATCATGCGAAGAAATCACACATGGTACTCCATCGGATAGGTCAGATAGCTGATCTCTTCCAGCTGGTCGCAGGTGACGTAGCCTGCGGGCGCGTTGAGCAGGCTGGGGATGCGGTTGACGATGGTGGCGCAGGTGTGCTCCACGGTAGCGGGCTTCACCACATGGAATTCCGTGTTGGGCTCGCCCGTGATCCACCAGTCGCACAGATCGCCATCGTCGGGACCATAGACCTTGCCGATGGTCTCTTCCTCGATGGTGATGCCCTGCATGGTCTCAATCGTCACCACGGCGGACATGCCGATGCAGTTTCCGGCTTTGATGGTCTTGCCCAACGTGGCGGAGTACAGGTCATGATCCACGGTATAGGGCACGTGCTTCTGGGTGATGGATTTGATGGTCAGGCCCAGCTTGTTGCAGATGGCCTCGCTGGCGTTCCAGGCATAGGAGGGCTCAAACGAATCGGGATGGGCGATTTGCGCCTCGAATTCGTCCAGGGTCAGGTCGCAGCCGTGCGCCTTGGCCAGGGCCAGGCCGTAGTCCTCAACGTTATAGCTGTAGGCGCCCTTGATCTTTTCGATGCGGTGGCAGCTTCCGGCCACCATAGCCACCATATTGATCCAGAAGGTATCCTGCATGCCGGAGCCGGTAACGGTGCAGCCGTTTTCCCTGGCCAGCGCATCCAGCTTGTTGATCATGGCGGCGGCGGTGGTCCAGGGGTAGATGGCCTCCTCGCAGGTGGTGATGACGTTAATGCCGCGCAGCACGCACTTTTCCACGTGATCGTAGATGTCTCCGATGAAGCTGAAGAGGGTGACGATGGCCACATCCGCCGCACATTCGTCGAGCACCTTGTCCGCGTCATTGGAAATGATCACGCCGGTCTTTACGCCAAGGCCCGCGAAGTCGCCTACATCCTGGCCCACCACGGCGGGGTCCACGTCGATGGCGCCCACGATCTGCGCGCCGTGCTCGTAGAGGTAGCGCAGGATATACTTGCTCATCTTGCCGCAGCCATATTGTACGACCTTGATCTTTTCCATGAAGGGAACCTCCTTGTTATTTTGTTAACAATAGTATAAACGCTCATCCAACAGGAGGGTCAAGGGGTTCTGGAAAATTCCACCGGCACCTGCAGGCGCAGAAACATGCTGCGCTGGTCCCCGTCGAATACGTTGAACTCCGTGAGCACCTCGCACAGGTAGTCTCCCGCAATGCGGTAGCCGTTATTCCTGCAAAATGCCAATAGTTTGCTGGCGCAGGCGATTTCGTCGTCGTAATGATCCAGATAGATGCAGGCATACATGCCGCTGTCCACCACCGAGGCGCTCAGGCCGCAGGCCTGGGCCTGCTGGTCGGTGAAGATGAACACGCGGTCCGCCACGAAATGCCCACGGGCAAAGTTTTCCCGCGTGATGGAGGTGCCTGTGTTGTAGGAGTGAATCTGCGGACAATTCTTTGCCAGAAGGGCCTTGCGAAGGTCGGTCAGCGCCTGTTCATAGGAGGAGATATCCTTTTCATAAAAGTTTTCCGGGCAGGAAATTCCCCATATGTAGCGCCGGTCGATGTATTCCAGCGCGATGGTGCCCGTGGCGGGAGATTTGCGGTAGCGCTCGATGCTGGCAATGGCGCGTTCCACCGCGTTGTGCCGAAGCCGCAAGTCACGGATCTGCTGGTGGATCTGTTCGTTTTTACGGGCGAGAATCTGTTCGATCAGGGCAATGTCCTCGGCCTCCAGCACACCCTGGATTTCCTTGAGGCTCATGCCCAGTTCCTTCATATAGGCGATCATGTCCAGACGGGCGTTCTGGTTGATGTCATAATACCGGTAGCCGGTTTCCCCGTCCACATGGCGCGGCTTGAGCAGTCCCAGCTGATCGTACAGGCGCAGCGTGGGCACCGTCGTCTGGTTCATCTCCGCCATTTTTCCGATGGAAAGAAGGTTTCGCTTCATGACATGCTCCTCCAAACTCTAATGTTCCTATAGAGTTATATGGGGTCGTGAGTATCTTTTTCCATACGCAGTGCGGCGTTTCCTGCCTGAAATTGCGCAGAAAAAAACGGAGGGCGGAATGTTTCCGTCCTCCTGTCTGCCTGGGACCTGCAGGGTCAGCGCACCTTTTGCGCAGCTTCCTGCACGATGGCATTCATGCGATCCCACTTGTCCTCCATGTCAGCCACCAGCTTCATCTGCGTGCGGGCGCGATCCAGATTGTGGCCTTTGCGGGATACGTGGAAATAGATGTCGCCGTTGAGGTAATCAGCCAGGAAACGCGATCCGCATTCCAGCGTCATCAGCTTGGCCCCCAGGGGCAGGGTATCGATTTCCGCCTGGGTCAGCCGCGCGGCGCAGGCGCTCAGGAAGCCCTCGGTATAGGTTTCAAACAGCTCCAGCGACATCGTCACCCGGCTCAGGTCCTTTTCATCCTCTGCCGCCGTGGAGGCGCCGAAGCGGATGGAATCGCCAAAGTCGTTGGCCGCCAGACCGGGTATCACGGTATCCAGATCAATTACGCAAAGCGGGGCGCGGGTGAAGCGGTCCAGCATCACGTTGTTGAGCTTGGTGTCGTTATGGGTCACCCGCAGGGGCAGTTTGCCTGCGCGGCACAGGTCCATCAGCGCGGCGGCTTCCTGCTCGCGCGCCAGATAGAAGTCCAGCTCGGCACGGACCTCATTCAGCCGGCCGGCCCGGTTTTCCTGCATGGCCTGCTTGAGCTGCTCATAACGCGCGGGCGTATCGTGGAAATGCGGGATGGTCTCCGTCAGCGTGTGGGCGGGAAAGTCCGCCAGCTGATTCTGGAACATGCCGAAGGCCACGCCGCTCTGCTTCAGATCGTCCACGCTTTCGGGCTTGTCCAGGCACAGGCTGTCGGTTACAAATTCGTACAGCCGCCAGGTTTCGTCCTCTCCCACGGTCAGATAGGGCCTGCCGTCCAGCGTGGGCACCAAGGTGAGCACATGCCGGGGGTCGGGGTCCTGCTGGCGCAGCGCGCCCGTCACGGCGATGATATTGTCCATCAGCCCCGCGGCGTTATGGAACACGTAGCTGTTGATCTTCTGCAGAATGTACAGGTGCGGACGGCTGGTCACCAGTAGATAGGTTTCATTGATGTGCCCGCTGCCGTAGCGCGCGCAGCTGATGGGCAAGCCGTCCAGGGCGAATTGACGGTAGATGCTTTCCATGGCTCACTTCCTCCACAGGTGTTCGGGATATACCCCGCTTTCCCGCATGGAGGCCAGCGCGGCGCGGATGTTGGGCATGTCATTGGCATAGGTCATGCCGTACCAGCGCTCGTGCGTGGGCAGCACCTTCACCGTAGCCTTGCCCTCCTTGAGCAGCTGGTTGGGAATCAGCGGCAGGAAGTATTCGCACTTGAGGGGGTTCACGGGCAGGTTTTCCCGCAGCCAGGGGGCAAAACGCGCGTCGATTTCGTCCAAAATGGCGGTGTGGAAGCCCCACATGTTCATGCTCACATAGGTGCCGGCCGGCACGAAGGTGAAGTGCTCGCCATCCTCGGTATAGGCCGCGCCGCCCTCGCGCGGCTCGATGTGCGTGCGCTCGGTCACGGATACCAGCATGCTGTGCTCATCCGTCTGGCAGATGCCGCGTGCCACATGACCGTTTTCGGTCAGGGTGTTTTCAATGCGGTAGCCCACCATGGCATGGGCCGAGGGAGATGCCTCCGTGGTCAGGAACTGCGCGATGCTCTCAAAGGAGGTGCGGCCGTAGAAATCGTCGGCATTGATCACGCAGAACGGCGCGTCGATCTTCTCGCGGGCGCACAGCACGGCATGCGCGGTGCCCCAGGGCTTGACGCGTCCCTCAGGAACGGAGAAGCCTTCGGGCAGCCGGTCCGGCGTCTGATAGGCGAAATCCACCTGCACCTCGCCGCTCAGGCGCGAAAGAATCAGATTAGTAAAGTCGGCCTCCAGCTCCGGCTTGATGATCAGCACCACACGCCCAAAGCCCGCGCGCATGGCGTCGAAAATGGAATAGTCCATCAGGATATGTCCGGCGTCATCCACCGGCGTGATTTGCTTCAATCCTCCAAAACGGCTGCCCATCCCGGCGGCCATGATGACCAGAACAGGTTTCATCTATGCCACACCCCTTTTGCTTCATCCGGTTTGATTTCCATTCCTAGCATAGCACGAACGCGTGCAAAAGCTAAGAGAAACCTTTCCCGAAATCTAGTAAAATCTTTCGTTTTTCCAACAAATGCGCTATAATGAACAAAACAGATGAAAAGGCGGGCTGCGTATGCTGAACAAAGACGATTTTCAGCGCCTGGGACGGCTGCTCAACAACCTGCACCTTTTGACGGGCATCAAGTTTTCCCTGATGGACGAATGGGGGAACGAGCTGTATGCCAGCAGCTTCAAGGCGCCCTTCTGCGGCCTCATCATGCAGGAGGACAGCGGCTTTGAACGCTGTCATACCTGCGACAGGAAGGCGGCAGAGGAGGTGGGACGCACGCAGGTGCGCCGCAAATACCTGTGCCATGCGGGCCTGTATGAGGTGGCCCTGCCTGTGACGGAGAAGCGGCGCACGGTAGCGACCATTCTCTTTGGGCAGATGCTTGACGATGCGCCGCGCGAGGAGCAGTGGCGGCGGGTGGCAGCCCGATGCGCCTGGTACCCCGACCAGGACGCGCTGTATCAGGCTTTTTTGCGCCTGCGCCGGATCTCGGCCCGTCAGATGACGGCCTGCCTGGAAATTGTGCAGGCCTGCGTGAGCGAGGTGCGGCTGTCCGGCCTGCAGGCCACTAGCCGCCGCGACGACGCGGAGCTGCTGCAAAGCTACATCGATACGCATTACGCACAGGCACTGGACTCCACCGGCATTGCCGAGGCGCTGAACGTGGGCAAAACCAAGCTGTATACGGTCTGCAAGGAGCATTTTCAGCTCACGCCCATGCAGCTGGTCACCTGCCGGCGCATGCAGGCGGCCATGGACCTGCTTTTGAATACGGCCGAACCCGTGAAATACGTGGCCCGCGCGGTGGGCATTGCGGATGAAAACTATTTTACCAAGGTATTTAAGGCTCAGACCGGCGAAACGCCTACGGCGTTCCGGAGGCACCATGCCGGAAACGGAGAAGGGTTGGCTGACAGCACGCGGAGCTAGTGGCGTGGCCCGGCATCAAACCGGGCAGTTGGATTTTCCGCATACGCTCCGCACATCCAGGCAGAGCACACATACGCGCCCAAGCATGGCGGGCGTGAAGGAAAATTCTCTGCCCGTCTGCCGCTTCATCAGGCAGGTCAGGGCGTCGCACGCTTCCTGCGGGCTTTCCACCACGCGAAGCAAGCCCATCCCCGTTACGCTCCGGTAAGTACAGGTATAGCCACAGGCGCTTTCCGCGCCAACCACCGCATAGTCCGCATCCATCTCGAAGGCGGCACGGGGGTCCCGGCGAAGGGCGTCCAGCTTGCGGCCCTCGCCGGCACAGTGAAAATACAGCTTCAGCCCGCTTTCATCCCACCGGTAACCATAGCTCATCGGCACGATGTAGGGGCCTTCCTCATCCCACAGGGCCAGGCGGCAGATCTGGCAGCGGTCCAGAATGGCGCGTATGCCGGCCTCATCGGCAACCTGGCGGTCCGTGCGGCGCATGGGCCTCATGGCTCTTCCTCCCCGTCTGTCAACTGTCCGTCCTGCGCAACTTCCACGACTTCCACGCGGCGCAGGCGCTTTTCGATGGCGCGCGTTTTTACAAAAGCGCTGTCAATGCTGTCGGTGGCCTGCTGCAATTTTTCCTGCGTCTTTTTCAGCACCGTGGCAAAGCTGCCAAAATCGGCCTTGACAGCCCCCAGCAGCTTCCACACCTCGGCGGAGCGCCGCTCGATGGCCAGCGTGCGAAAGCCCATTTGCAGGCTGTTGAGCAAAGCCAGCAGCGTGCTGGGGCCCGCGATGAGCACCCGCTGCTCGCGCCGGATGGCCTCCACTGCGGATGCATGCTGCATCACCTCCGCATAAAGCCCTTCCAGCGGCAAAAACATCACCGCAAAATCCGTGGTGTGCGGCGGGGCAATGTACTTGCCGATGCGCCGCGCCTCGGTGCGCACGGCGGTCATCAGCGCCTTGCGCGCAGCCTCTACGGCCGGCTGGTCGCCGTTTTGGGCGGCTTCGGCCAGACGCGCGTAATCCTCCTGAGGGAACTTGCTGTCGATGGGAAGATAGACCGGCGCGCCGCCCTCCTCGCGGCCCGGCAGACAGACGGCAAACTCCACCCGCTCGCTGGAGCCGGGCGAAACGGCCACGTTGCGCTGGTACTGCGTGTCGGTCAGGGCCTCTTCCAGCAGCGCGCCCAGCTGAATTTCGCCCCATACGCCTCGGGTTTTGACGTTTCCGAGCATGCGTTTGAGATCGCCTACGCCGCTGGCCAGGCTGTGCACCTCGCCCAGTGAGCGGTAGACCTGCTCCAGCCGCTCGCTCACCTGAGAAAAGCTGGCGGTGAGGCGCTTTTCAAGCGTGGCGCTCAATTTTTCGTCCACGGTCTGGCGCATTTCGTTAAGCTTCTGCGCGTTTTCCTCACGCATCAGGCGCGCGCCTTCCTCCAGCGTGACCCGGAGCGCCTCCATGCGCGTTTCGTTCTGGGACAGCGCGCGCGCCAATGCGGCTTCCGAGCCCTGCATGCGCGTTTCGATGCGCTTGAGGCTCTCGTCGGCGATGCGCTGCATGCCCTGCTGGCGCAGGTCGAACGCCTGCGCATTGTCGTAGCTTTGTCGGACGAGGGCGTTGACCTGCTCCGCCTGCGAACGGCTCATCGCGCTAAACGTGCCGGACAGGTTTTCCCCCAGCTGCCCGATGGCGCGCAGAAGCTCCTCCCGTCTCTGATCGCTCTGCTGCCCGAGCGCACCTTCGGTTGCCTGCAATTCACGCCGAAGCGTTTCTTCCACAGCGGAGAGCGCTTCGCTCGCGGCCCGCCGCCCCCGCAGTACGATTGCCAGCAGCACCGCCAGCAGGACGGCGCACAGCAGCGCAAGCGCCATGCATACCGCGGCGGCAGGGGTTAAGTTGTCAAGGAAAGCCATGGGCTGTTCCGCCTTTCGTATCAAAAATGGCAAACAGCGCCGCGCTGTGCAGCGCGGCGCTCGAATTACATTTCCCGCCGGCCCTCCATCGCCTTTGAGAGGGTGATTTCATCCGCATATTCCAAATCGCTGCCCACGGGTACGCCATGCGCGATGCGTGTGACCAACACCCCCATGGGCTTGAGCAGCCGGGCGATGTAGGAAGCGGTAGCTTCCCCTTCAATATCCGGGTTGGTGGCCAGGATGACCTCCTTAACCGTATGATCCTTAAGGCGCGCCAGCAGCTCCCGGATACGGATATCATCCGGACCAATGCCATCCATGGGAGAAAGGGTCCCGTGCAGCACATGGTAACTGCCGTGAAAATCATGCATGCGCTCGATGGCGGCTACGTCCCGCGGGTCGCGCACCACGCAGATCTGGCCGTTGCGGCGGCGCTCGTCGGCACAGATATCACACAGCTCGCCGGTTGCGTAATTGCCGCATACCGCACAGTAGCGAATGGCCTTGCGGCCCTGGTAGAGGGCGCTGGCCAACTCGCGCACATCCTCCAGCGGCATGCCGATGATGTGATAGGCAAGCCGCTGCGCGCTTTTCTGCCCGATGCCCGGCAGGCGCGAAAGCTGCGCCACCATGCGGGCAATGGGTTCCAACTGCTGGGCCATGGCTTAGAACATGCCTCCCATGCCGGGGGCCAGCTTGGCCATTTCGGCATTGCGCGTTTCCTCGGCGTTGCGAAGCGCCTCGTTCACCGCGGCCAGAATCATGTCCTGAAGCATTTCCACATCCTCCGGGTCCACGCATTCAGGCTTGATTTCCAGATGCTTGAGCTCGCGCTTGCCGCTCACCGTCACGCTGACCATGCCGCCGCCGGCCTGCGCGCTGTATTCGCGCTCGTCAAGCTCCTCCTGCGCCTTGGCCATCTGTTCCTGGAGCTTCTGCGCCTGCCGCATCAGCTGCTGCATGTTGGCGCCGCCGCCAAAACCGCCGAAATGATTCTTCGCCATCGGGAAAACCATCCTCTCAAAAGTAAGATTGAAAAAACCACAGAGTTAGTCTTTGATGCTGATGAGCTTGAGGTCCGCCGTCACACCGGTGACCCGCACGCTGGGCACGCCCTCGCCTTCACGGATGTTCACGCCTTCGGTGCGCACGCGGCCACTGATGGAGCGCAGGCTCACATCCATGGCCTCCACCGGCGCCGTGATGATCACATTGCCGGAAACGGCGGTTACATCCACCTTCTCAAATGCGCAAGCCATGTTGTAAGTCTGCTCGCCGCTGACGCTGGTGCACTTGAGCGACTTTACGCTCAATGCGTCAAGCGCTGTATCGCCGCTGACGCTGCGTACGTTCAGGCTTTCCGCCGTCAGCTGCTCGCCGCGCATATCGCCGCCCACGGTTTTCAGGCTGGCATCGGCGGCGCAGATGCGCACGGCGTGGAGGTCTCCGCTGACGGTTTCCAGCGAAAGGCTTTTTGCACAGAGTTTTCGTGCGCTGAGCAGCCCGGACAGCGTGCTCAGGGCAATATCGCCCTTCCATTGGCTGGGGACGCGCACGCATACCTGCAGCCACCGGCATTCCATGATGTTGAGCGAAATGCCGTACTGTGGCTGCTCCACCGTCAGGCATCCGTCCTTGACCGCGATTCGAAGGTCCTCCACACTGCTGTCGTCACCGGCAGCCATCACTTGAACCTTTTCCACTTCATCTGCAAACATTTCCAGCTGCGCCCATCCAAGATGAACGGCTATCTTCTCCAATCCTTCCGTATCAAAGCTCAGATTGCGTTCCATAGCGCACCTCCGCTCGTTTCCTTCCTTGCGGGACAAAGAAGCCCACACCTGTCTCATCATACCGTTTTTTCAGCAAAAAAGCAATACGCGCCGTAAGCCGATCCCAGGAAACAAAGGATGCGGAAACTGCCGCAAAAGGACGCGTCCCACACCCTTTGTCAGTGCTCGGACGGAAGATGGGAAGCATTCTCCCGTCCCATCCATTTTTGAGCATAACGTTCGATCCTTCGTTTTTTCCACCAGCGGACGAGCCGGTCAACCCCCAGCCCGGCCGGGATGCCCAGCAGAAAAAAGGCCAAGGCAATCAGGACATAATGGTTGCCGATTCCCTCGAACACAAGTGATCCGTACGTCGCTGTATTGGTTGCCACCGTCATGCTGATTCTGCCTTTCAGCAGAAGGATCAGATGGAAGGAAAGCGCGAAACAGCATACGCCCAGCAGGATTTTCTTGCGCCGCAGGCGCCGGGCCCGAAGCAGGGCAGCCCTGCGGAATACCTCGTTTACCTGTTCGTCCGTCGTTCGCACGTTCCTCACCTCGCATCGTCCTTTCCAATGACAGGCCACAGCTTCCATGCAGCAATCAGCATGGCCGGCAAGCAGTAACCCAGGATTTCGCCCGCGCCGCCGGCAGATATCAACAGATTATACAGCGCATGTACCGTAACGGTTACGGCATAGATGCCCAGAATGCCGCTCAAGGTCTCCAGCGCCATGCGGCGGACCATGCGCACCGCCAGGATGAGCATCAGCGCGCAGGCAACATGAATCAGCGCTGAGCAGAAAGCGCGCGCGAACAGCGCAATCGTACCGACCTCACCCGCCGTGTATTGCAGGGCGATGCTTTCCATCATCGCAAAGCCCACGCCGATGCCCACGGCAACGTCGGGAAGCGCTGCATCCTCCAGCTGACAGACGAAGAGAAACAGCAAGAAGAGAATCAGCTTCAAGCCTTCCTCGACGGCCGGGCTGATGTAGAGCACAGCCGCCATGGCGTCATAGCGCACCAGTTCCGCCAGAAAGCCGCTGATGGCGCCTGCGAAATATGCAATCAGCATGCCGCCAAAAACAGCCGCCAGCAGCCGCCGCGCCTTTCCTTTGAGCAGGAATACAGCCAGCAGCGGCCCGCTGATGCAGGCCAGCAACAGATCAGACCGCATGACGAGCCTCTCCCTCCTTGCAGGCCGACACTGCGGCGTAGGCAAAAAAAACCATCATCAACAGTTGAAATCCGTAATAGATCGGTCCCTGCGTCAAAAAGGACGCGCAGTCACAAAAAACCACCATAAGCGCCCACGCCGGAACAGAAAGCCGTTTCAGACTGTCCTTGAGCGTGAAAGCCAGCTGAACAAGCGACAGCACCCATAGCAGGACGCACAGGGGAGCAAGCATACGGTACGGGCCGCCTGCAAGCACAGCTGACTCGCAGAAAACCAATAGAGCCACCAGTGCGAAAAAAACGGTTCGTCTGGCGCGGGGCAGGTCTTTTTCCACCAGCATGGCGCTGTGCGCGGCAAGAAGCAGCATGGGAACGCCCCATAACAGATTGTTGAACCATGCCCCGGTCCAGACCATCCATGCCACAACGTTCATAAGAGTAAAAACCGCCATCCATACCGCGAAGGGCCGCTGACGCAAACGCTGCGGATCCACGCCGGGCAAAGCGGTGTTGAACATCAGCAGAAAACCGATGTACGCTACATCGCAGGCGGAAAAAATGGCGGGAGGCTCGCCGCGGATGATTAGATGCGCCAGCCAGTAGACATCCCCAAGGAACAGGCAGGCCGCCGCTCCCGCCAGCACATAGCGTTTCGTTTGAGCCGGGCTGTGGGCATGGCAGAACAGCCGGACCGCCAGGCACGCAGCCGCAAGACAATGCAGAATTTCATAAAGAACGATTGCGCTCATGTTCCTTTTTCTCCAGATGAACCGTTTTGACAAGGACGGCAGCGACCATGCCGCACACAAATGCCAACAACGCCACCAGCACGCAGACAAGCGTTTCACTCATGCTCTCTTTCCTCCTGCCGGAGCCATTCCCGCAGCCGCTTTTTGCCGCGATAGGCCAGATTATCGACCCTCTTTTCGTCCATGTTCAGAGCGCTGGCCGCCTGGGCGTAGCTCAGGTTCTCCAGATACAGCATCGTAAGCACGCTGCGCTCATCCTTGGGCAGCCGCAGAAGCAGGGCCTTGAGGGCTTCGGTTTCCTCCCGGCGCCAATACACCGTCTCCACGCTGGCCTCCGTCAGATGATGCGCCTCGTCAAAGGGAACCTGAATCAGCCGCAGCTTGCGATAGCGGGAAATGGACAGATTGCGGGCGATGCGGTACAGCCACCGTTGAAAGCTTCCGCCATACCATACGCTGCGTTTCACTGCAATCACCGCAAAGGCGTCCAGCGCCATATCTTCCGCTTCCGTCAGGCTGTGCAGGAAGGTGAAGCAAAACAGCGTCAGCCGCTCCAGATACCGGTCCATGAGCTGCCGGATGGCGTCATCCTCCCCGCAAAGAAAGCGGGCGTACAATTCCTCGTCTGTGTTCAAAGATTGCCCCGCCTCACTTTCTTTGCCTGATCCATCCATCCTTTCACATTATATCATGGAACTAAGGAAACCGACAACATTCCACGCTTCCGCGTGCATATGCCTGCCATGCGGGCGCAGGGATACCCCTCGCCCATAGGGGTTACATGCTGTGGCTCTTTTTCCGGGTGACGATGATCAGCAGGGCCGTGCCGCTCAGCATTGCCAGCGCCAATGCAGGCCACAGCGGGAAGCCGTCGCCGGTTGCCGACGGCAGGGGAAGCTCCAGCGTGAGCAGGGCCTCGGCCGATACAATCTTCTGGCCTACCTGGTCCTGCACCACGCAGTAGTAGCGGTTGCCGCTGACCTGTGCGCTGCTGGTGACGCTCAGGGTATCGGAGGTGGCGCCGGGAATGGCCGTTGCAGCCGGAGCCTGCTCCCCACCCGCCTGGCCGGCAGGGATGACATACCATTGATACGCAAGCGGAGCCACGCCCCCGGAAGTCACCACGGTGAACACGGCCTCCTCGCCGTCGGGCAAGGTCTGGCTGGCAGGCGAGGAAACCAGCTTGAGCAGATCATAGGCGTTGTATACGGCGGTGTATTCCGTATCTTCGGTTACCACCTTGATTTCAGGCGTCCAGCCGGCAAATACGTAGAAGTAGCCGTCGTCCGACGGCCTGACGGGTGTGGGACCCTCATAGTCGGGCAATACGTCATATACATCACGGGTTACGTCCAGCCATGATCCGTCCCAGTTGCGCCAGATGACGTTGTAGGTCATATGCTCCCAGTGGGCCACGTAGGTTCTGTTGACGAAGTCGGTACGGCCGTCTTGGTCCGTGCACTGTACCGTGACCTCTGGCGTCGGCTTATCAAGGCCGATCTGCTCGCAAGTCCAGCCGGTAAAAGTATGATCCTTGCGCCAGGGGCTGATTAACGAAACGCCCTCTTGATTCCAACGATAGATCTGGGGATTGTCCGCCAGCACGACGTTATCGCCACCTGCGACGTAGGTGATGGTGCGGAAATCATCATAGGGTTGATCTTGCGTCCAAATTGCAAACAACTGAATGTTCGATTCCCCAACCTTGATCGGGGCGCCCGGGATATACCCGGCTGTCGTGCTGCTCTTATCCTCTGACCAGCCTACAAAAACGCAGCCTTTGCGCCGCGGTACCTCGTTTGGAATGGTGCCCGTATGGTTTTCTTCCACCCAAAACGGTTGCGGCATGTTTTCCACCGTATCGTTGTCCGCGTTTTCCTCAAAGTAGACCAGTTCCATATAGTGGTAAAGAGGCAGCTCAATCTCGGTTTGCTGTTCCTGATCGGTTACAGAAACGGAGTAGCTTACCGTTTTTTTCACCTTTCCATGTCCCTGGGTATCATCCGGATCGTCCTGCCATGAGGTAGCGGTAATCTGAACATTGTCTTCCTCCGGAACATCGGCTGCCGGCATGTACAGGTGCACATAGCCGTCCTTGTCGGTCACGCCTTCGATGTAGGCTTTGCCCCTTCGGTCGGAGTAGGGCGGGACCTCCGTATAGGTGACGGTTACGCCCTCCATCGGGTTTTGCGACCCCTGTTCCAGGACGCGTACGGCTACCTGATAGAGATAATGCTGACATGGCTCCATTTTGAATTCTTTGAAGGTAAAGGAGTAGTGGAAGTCGGAGAGTTTTGCACGGAACAGCTCATAATCCGCGGACCAGACGTGTCCACCCAGCTGGAACCAGGCTTCCAGCTTGCCAAGCATATCGATTTCGCCCTGCAGGCAGGAAAGCTCCTTGCAGACGTGCCATACATTGGGATTGGAAGGCTTTACCTCCAGCAGGGGATTGGGATCTCTGCCGCCCTCGTCTCCCGTGAGCTCGGCCGAAACGCAAACGCCCTCGGCAATGTCACATCCCAGGCCGGCAACGGAAAGCACATCAATGGAGGGGCCAAAGGTCAGGTCCACTTCAAAATCACCCTCGGCGATGATCTCCTCCACGTTTAGCTTGGGTTTTTCGGACAGGCTGCTGAAGCTCGGCGATTGGAAAATCCCGCCCCTTGCGGTAAAGCCGGCCTTGCCGCCCGTCAGGTCAAAGCTTACTTTCGTGTCGCCCTCGGTAAACAGCCCAAGCCCCACGCCCACTTCCAGCCCAATGCCGGGAACGCCTACAATCGGGAGCTTTGCAATAGGAATCTCCTGGGCGAAGTTATCGCTGACTTCGACGACGGCGTCTTGCAGATTATAGCTCACCCACATTTCCAGTTCGATGGAGATACCGTTGTAGGTTAATTTGATGTGGAAGGCACCGTTTAGTTTGCTTTTGAATGTGAGCGTACCGGCAGGGTTGGAAAAGCTGAAGTCATCATAATTGAAGGGAAAGGTTTTGTCGACTTTTATACCGATTTTGGTAAAAAGGTATTCCGACTCCAGCTTCTCCGGGCTGCACGCAAAGACGATGCGGTCCGGCTGGGTCGTAACCTGGGTGGGCAGGAAGAAATAGGCTTCCTGGTTGGCCGGGTCAATGAAGGCCACCGGCGTGCCGGGCGCGATGCCGAGCGCTTCGCTGGTGGGGTTGTAGAGGGTGTAGGAGGTCTTGTCCTCCGCGGCGACGATGCGCATGCCGGAATCCGCGTAAAGGATGACGGAGCCTTCCTGCATGACGACGAAATTGTCGTCATCAGTGCCTTCGGCAGGGTCCAGATCCAGATCGATATACAGCGGATGGTCGTCATAGAGCCTCTTGTCCTCAAGTACGACGCCTTCTTCGCCGGCAGCCGGTTGGATGCCCAGGCCAAGCGCGAGGGCAAGCATAAGCAGCAGTGACAGAATCCTTCTACGCATCGTCATCGTTTTTCACCGGCGCGTGCGCACACGCGCCCCCCGCGGGTCCTTCCTTCATAGGTTTTCGCAGTCATGGAAAGGGATCTGCCTTCAAATCATTCGGCCGTGCCTGAGGTAACGCAAACGTTTCCGGCCAGCGCCGAGGCTGGCCGGAAACGCGTCAGATGTCATTCCGCCTGCGATTCATCGGTGGAAAATTCAATCCCGTACAGCAGGGAGCGGGCGAAATCATCATCCGCGTCCGTCTGCTCGGAATAGTCGTCATGGTACTGAATCAGCTCCACGAAGTAGCCTTCATAGATGGTGAAGAGAGAATCGATGTCGGATTCGTCATTGGAGCTGACAAACAGGTAGAGGTTGCCCTCCGGTGAGGTTTCGGTGGCGAAGGTGGGATTTTCGTACTGCTCTCCGGCGATGGAGCGCAGCTCGTCAAGTTCTTCCTCGCTAAGGTCGGCCATGGACCTGCCCACATACAGCTCTGAGGGCGCGATGCTGATGACCACGTCGGCATGCTCGTCGCTGTGTACGGTCGCGCGGACCACGCCCGTGGGTACGTCCTCATCAAAGACGACTTCCAGAGCGCTGTCGCAGGTCAGGGTGATGGTAACCGGGCTGTCCGGCTGGGTCAGGGGAATGGTGGTTTCTACCGTTGCAATCTCGGCACAGGCCAGGCCGGTGATCATCAGGGCAGCCATCGTCAAACAAATCAGCTTTTTCATCATCAGGATTCCTCCCCGCCTACGCTAAGAATCGTCAGGAACTGCTTCATCATAAATCCGCAGATGTTGCGCGAGGTATCGTACACCTGGCACCAGGTGCCATTGTCCGCGATCACCTGCAGCATGTCTCCGGCATAGTACACCTCATGAACGGAGGTGGACTTGGAAGGGGCCCAGCGCATGTTGACATAGCCCGAGGGATTGGAGGGCTTGACCGTCGCGGTGTAATACGCGGGAGTAAAGCCTTTGTAGGAAATGGCCGTGGAGGACGACGAACCGCCGCCACTGCCGCCGCTGCCGCCGCTGGCGGGGCGGGTGCCGCTGAGGTAGCGCGTCATCACAAAGCCCATCAGACCGTTGTATTCGACACGTGCCCATGCATCGCCGGCCAGAAATTCATAAACCGTAACCTCGGCGCGGTAGGGGATGCTGGCGATGATGTTGTCTCCCATGGTGCAGTCGCTGCGCATGTTCAGCGACTTTTTATTGGCCGTATCCACATAGAAGATGTTCGTGCCGCCCAGGGCGATCACAGGGGTGCACATAACGGCCGCCATGACAAGAGCGATCAGGGAAAGCCATTTTCTTTTCATTGTATCCGCTCTCCTTCATATTCGTTGGGAAGTTGGACGGATGGCATGGAGCCATCCATTTGTCAGTTGCCCCCTGGCGTAAACGTGGTAGCCACCACCGTTACTTTCAGGTCGGCATCCACCGACAGGTCGTACACCAGCTGGTACACGGGCTCCTCCTCTGTCTCCCACGAACGTGCGTAGACGAAGGTGACGGTGGTGTAGCCCTGCGCCTTGCCGAGCAGCTCAAAACGCTGCAGGCCGCCCGCGCCCGTCAATGGCTGCTCATCGCCCTGCGCAATGCCGTCATCCGTGACGGAAACCACCGCCTCGTCCGCGATCTCCACAGTCCAGGTGTAGCCGGTGGTAGGGTTGGCCGCAAGGATAACCGCGGGATTTTGGGGCGCGTTTCCGGCGTCCTCTTCAGCCAGGGCGGGAAGCAGCGGTAAGACCAGGGTCATCGCCAATGCGAGCATGCACAGCCGCCTGAGCAAAATAGAAATCTTCATACAAACGAACCTCCATTTTGTGTTTGTCATGTTTTCCCCCTGAAAAGCGCCATCGGGGGAAACAACCGATGCAGATATCACCTCCCGATTTCCGCAATGGTACGGGCGGGACATTCCCGCCGAGCTACCTCCGGCGGGCAGAGGGGAGATCTCAAACCCTTCACCCATAAAATCGCAGATCGGGAAAAAAATCCTCGCGCAAAGAAAGAAAAAATAAAAAATTTCGGTTCGCTTCCGGCCTAGACCGGCAAAGCCTGCTGAAGCAAGAGGCCTGCGGGGTGCTTTTCGGCGATGATTCAGGCAGGGCGTTCTAAGCCTTTTTGCGGATGGCCAGCAATAGCAGCACCAGGCTTATGCCCAGCAGCAGATGTCCGATGCCGGCAATGCCGGAAATTGCGGCGTCCGCTCCGCGGGACAGCGGCATGGCCAGAACCTGCGTTATGCCGCGGGCGAGAAGGGCCGCGCCCGTGATGTTGAGGCCCGTATGGTAGAGCGCGAGGACGCGGCCCGTTTTTTCTCCCGAGAAGGCAAAAACCTTTTCGGAAAGCAGCAGAAGCAGAAAAACCACCATACCCAGCAGGAAGTAGTGGGTGTGGAACACGGAAAGCGTCGTTTTGCCTGTAAAGCCATTCAGTTTGGTGAACTCACGGTAGAACACGCCTCCGGCCATGGCGATGAGAGCGTAGAGGAGAGATGCGTTTGCGTAGCGTTTCATACAAAAGGGCCTCTTTCTGACTTTTGTGGGACGTAAATCGGGCAGTGCCATTCTTCCGTGCGTTTTGAAGATGCGCTCGCGTCCGCCGCGCAACGGAAGGTCCTGTTATAGCGCTCTCTTCCGTGTATATAGGGGCGGGGAGAAAACGCGGCATCCTCTAAATCAATGTGATTTATGCTACTGGAAAATCATGCATCTGTCAAGAGCGGCACGGAGCAAATCCGGAGGCTTTCCAAAGGATAGATGCTGCCGCGCGCGACCTTTTTTTCTATCCTGGCTTGCAACCGTTGTACCGGCATGATATCATAACCATGTATGCGCCTATAGTTAAGGAGGACTTATGACCTACGATTTTGACGCGCTGCTGGATCGCGTGGAGAAGCCCGCGCGCTACACCGGCGGCGAGATGAACGCCGAGGTAAAGCCCATTTCCCAGGCGGAAATCTCCTTTGCCTTCTGCTTTCCCGATACCTACGAGGTGGCCATGAGCCACCTGGGCATGAAAATCCTCTACGGCATTCTCAACGAACTGCCCTATGCCGTGTGCGAGCGGGTATGCATGCCGTGGGTGGACATGCTTTGTGAACTTCGAAAAAGCAATATTCCGCTGTGCTCGCTGGAAAGCCATACGCCGCTTTCCCGCTTTGACATCATCGGCTTTACCCTCCAGTACGAGATGAGCTATACCAACGTGCTGGAGATGATGGACCTGGGCGGAGTGCCGGTGCTCTCGTCCGAACGCGGGGAAGATGACCCCATCGTGCTGGCGGGCGGCCCCTGCGCCTTTAACCCGGAGCCCCTTCATCTGTTCATCGACGCGTTTTTGATCGGCGACGGGGAGGACTCCATCGTTGAGGTCACCGACGTGCTGAACGCCTGCAAAAAGGAGGGCGCTCCCCGCGCGGAGCGGTTGAAACGGCTGGCTTCGTTGCGCGGCGTGTATGTGCCCGGCTTCTATCACGACGAGTACAATGCCGACGGCACCCTCAAAAGTCTTGAGCCTACGGACCCCTGCGCGCCGCCGCGGGTGCTTCGCAGCATCCTGACCGATTTTGAAAACGCCTACGCGCCCACCAGACCTCCCGTGCCCTATATCCAGCCCGTGTTTGACCGCATCATGCTGGAGATCATGCGCGGCTGCACGCGCGGGTGTCGCTTCTGCCAGGCAGGCATGCTCTACCGTCCTGTGCGCGAGCGCAGCGTGGACAAGCTCGTAGAGCTGGCCAAAGAATCCGTCAAGAACACGGGCTATGAGGAAATCTCGCTTTCCTCACTGTCCTCCAGCGACTACTCCTGCATATCCGAGCTGGCAGGCCGCCTGACCGACGAACTCCGGGACCAGCGCGTATCGCTGTCGCTTCCCAGCCTGCGGGTGGACAAATTTGTGCAGGACACGCTCACCCATACCCAGAAGGTCAAAAAGAGCAGCCTGACCTTTGCGCCTGAGGCCGGTACCCAGCGCCTGCGTGACGTGATCAACAAAAACGTCACCGAGGCCGATCTGGTCAGCACCCTGACCAACGCCTTTTCCAACGGCTGGAACGCCGTCAAGCTCTACTTCATGACCGGTCTGCCCACCGAGACGGACGAGGATCTCATCGGCATCGCGGAGCTGGCCAAGACCGCCGCGGGGGCCTATTACAGCGTGCCGAAGGAAAAGCGTGTCAAGGGCCTGCGCATCACGTGCAGCGCGGCGGTGTTCGTACCCAAACCCTTTACGCCCTTCCAGTGGTGCCGGCAGGACGATCCCGAAACCGTGCGCCGTAAGCAGCGCCTGGTGCGCGAGCACTTTGCGCCGCTCAAATCCGCGCACTTTAACTATCACGACAGCGGCGTCAGCCAGATTGAGGCGTGCTTCGCCCTGGGCGACCGGCGGATCGCGCGGGTGTTGCACCGGGCCTGGCAGCTGGGCTGCCGACTGGACGGCTGGACCGACCAGTTCCGCTACGACCTGTGGCTTCAGGCGTTTGAGGACTGCGGGCTGGACATCGCCTTCTACGCCCACCGTGAACGCGCGCTGGATGAGCTGCTCCCCTGGGACCACATTGATGCGGGCATCGATAAGGCGTTCCTCAAACGCGAGTATGAGCGTGCCATGCGCGCCCAGACCACCCGCGACTGCCGCGAGGGGTGCAACGGCTGCGGCCTGCAAAAGCTCAAGGGGGTGTGCCGCGCATGCGAATGATGGTCGTTTTTGAAAAGGGCGAAACCCTGCGTTATATCGGCCACCTGGACCTGATGCGCGCCATGCAGCGCGCCCTGCGCCGAAGCGGCCTGCCCATCCGCTATTCCAATGGCTTCAACCCGCATATCCGCTTGAGCTTCGCCGCGCCGCTGAGCGTGGGTGTGGTGGGTCTGCGCGAGCTGATGGAGGTTCCGCTGGAGGACGGCGTGACCGAGCAGGCCTTTCAGGACGGCATGAACGCTGTTTTGCCCGATTGCCTGCGTATCCGCCAGTGCCGCGCGCTGGAGGACAGCTTCCCGGCGCTGATGTCGCTGGCGGCGGGATCGCGCTACCTGATCCGCTTCCCGCGAAGCGCGGAAAGCGACCGCGCCGCGGCGGGATTCGAGGCGTTCATGGCACTGGAACACTACACCGCGGTCCGCCGCACCAAGAGCGGGGAAAACCCCTGCGATATCCGGCCTTTCGTCACCGGCGGCGAGCTGCGCAAAGGGGAGGATGGCTGGGAAATTGCGCTGGAGACGGTATCCACCGCCGCCGGTTCCCTCAAGCCCTCCCTGTGGCTGGATTCCCTGCGCGCCTTTACGGAGGCGGGGGAGTTTCCGCACATCATCTACCGCACGGCCATTCTGGCCCGCACACCCGAGGGAACGCTGGTTCCCATGGAGGAGGTTTGAGCATGGGCCGTCCGCTCCGGCTGCTGGTCCAGGGCTCGCGGGAATCCACGCGCATCGCTTTGCTGGATGAAACGCGCCTTCTGGAGTTCTATCAGGAGGACACGGGCATGGAAAGCCTGGTGGGCTCGGTGTTCCTGGGCCGGGTAGAGCGCGTATTGCCCGATGTGAAGGCAGCGTTCGTCAAGCTGGGGCTTGCACAGAATGGTTTTTTGCCCCTGCGCGAGGCTGAAAGCTATCACCGTGCCTGCGGAAACGCGCCGCTTCTGACCGGGCAGGATGTGCTGGTGCAGGTGAAAAAGGACCCCAAGGGCGAGAAGGGCGCCTTTCTGACACGCGATATCGGCCTGCCTGGGCAGTATGTGCTGCTCATGCCCAAGAACCGCTTTGTGGGCCTCAGCCGCCGCGTAACGGATGAAAATGACCGCACCCGCGCGCGGGAGATGGGCAAGCGCATCGCAGACGGCCGCTTTGGCCTGATTGTGCGCCATGCCGCGCTGTTTGCGCCCGTAGCCGAGGTGCAGGCCGAGGCCGAGGCCCTGTGGCAAATGTGGTGCGAAATTGAGCGGCATGCGCAATACGTGAAAGCCCCCGCCCTTTTGCATGCAGAGCCCTCCATGATCAGCATCCTGTTGAGGGATTACGCCGCGCGCCATCCCATCGAGGTGCTCTCCCGCCTTGAGCCGCCCGAAACACCGCCTCAGGGCGTGACGTGGCGAACCCTTACGGCCGTGGAGATGGAAGCCGCCTGGTCCGCCGCGCGGGTGGAAAAGCAGGTGGACGAGGCGCTTTGCCGCCGCGTGCCGCTGCCCGGCGGCGGCTCGCTGGTGATTGACGAGCGCGAGGCGCTTACCACCATCGACGTCAACTCCGGCAGCGCCGTCACCGCTGCGGGCAGGGAGAGCCTGGCCATGGAGGAAAACCTTCGCGCTGCTGCCGAGGCGGCCCGCCAGATTCGCCTGCGCAACCTAAGCGGCATTTTGCTCATTGATTTTATCGACATGCAAAGCGACGCCGAGCGGGCTCGCGTGCTGGCCGCCATGGAGGAAGCAGCAAGCGACGACCGGGTGAAAACCGTGATCCATGGCTTTACCAGCCTGGGCCTTCTGGAAATGACGCGCAAGCGAACCTGCGACACACTCTCCGACACGCTGACCCAGCCCTGCGACGCCTGCCACGGCACCGGCCGCGTGCGCCGGAACTAACGAAAGGAACCGAATGCCCGTGCAACACATCCCCGTTTACGTAACCGAGGCCGAGCGCCTCGAGCAGGAAAGCGCAGCCAGGCAGGTCCGCGACCTGCCCGAGCGGCCCCGTACCTATCATATCGTCACCTATGGCTGCCAGATGAACGCGCATGATTCGGAAAAACTGGCCGGCATCCTGTCCGGAATGGGTATGGCCGAAGCGGCGGACCGGCGCGAGGCGGACCTGGTCATCTTCAATACCTGCTGCGTGCGCGACAATGCCGAGCGCCGCGCCCTGGGCAACGTCACCTGGCTCAAGGAGCTCAAAAAGGACAAGCCCGGCCTGATCATTGGCGTATGCGGATGCATGGTGCAGCAGCCCGGCATGGCCGAACGCATCCTGCGCCAGTACCGCTTCATTGATCTGGCCTTCGGCACGCACAACCTGCACCGCCTGCCCTCGCTGCTCCTTGCGCTGCTTACACAAAAGACCCGCGTGGTCAGCGTGACGGACGAGGAAAACCTCATCGCCGAGGACCTGCCGGTTAAGCGGCTCAACGCCTGGCATGCCTACATCACCATCATGTACGGCTGCGACAACTTCTGCTCCTACTGCATCGTGCCCTATGTGCGCGGGCGCGAGCGTTCCCGCCGCGCGGACGACATCCTGCGCGAGGCCGAGGGCCTTTTGCAAAGCGGCGTGAAGGAAATCATGCTGCTTGGGCAAAATGTCAACAGCTACGGCGCGGGCACGGGCGATTCCTTCCCCAGCCTGCTTCGCCGGCTGGACGCGCTGGGCGTGGAGCGCATCCGCTTCATGACCTCCCATCCCAAGGACCTCAGCGATGATCTCATCGAGGCCATGGCGCAGTGCAAACATGTCTGCAACCACCTGCACCTGCCCGTGCAAAGCGGCAACGACGACATCCTGCGCCTGATGAACCGCCGCTACACGCGCGAGGACTACCTGCGCAAGGTGGAAAAGCTGCGCGCGGCCGTGCCGGGCATCGGGCTTACGACCGACCTGATCGTCAGCTTCCCCGGCGAGACGGAAAAGCAGTTTGAGGATACCTGCTCGCTGGTGCGCGAGGTGGGTTATGACGCGGCCTTTACCTTTATTTACTCCCCGCGCGAGGGCACGCGGGCCGCGGCCATGGAGGGCCGCATTCCGGAGGCGGAATCCACCCGCCGCATCGAACAGCTCATCCGCGAGGTGGAGGCGTCCACTGCCCGCGTGCATCAGTCCATGATTGGAAAGCATGAGAACGTGCTGGTGGAAAGCCTGTCCAAGCGGGACGAGCGCAAGGTGTCCGGCAAGGGCACGCGGGGCATCACCGTGACCCTGGACGGCACGGAAGCGGATATCGGCACGATTATCCCGGTGACCATTACCTCCGCCGCGGTCAACACCCTGCGCGGAGAAAGAACGGAAAGGTGAAAGAAATATGGAAAAGGTGCTCAATCAGGCGGAACTTCTGGCGGAAGCCATTCTGGAAAGCGAGGAATACATCGCCATGCGGCTGGCCGAACAGGCGGCCATGAAGGATGAAAAGGCCACCCAGCTCATCGCCGCCTATACCGAAAAGCGGCAGGCCGTGGAAAACCTGCTGGCCGACGCCAACATGGACCACGGCGCGCTGGCCAGGGCGGGCGAGGAGCTGGAAAACGTGGAGCATGCCATCGACGAAAACGAGATCATCACCCGCATGCGCCAGACCAACGAGGCTTTCACGCAGATGATGAAGAAGGTCAACAGCATCATCAAGTTCGTCGTCACCGGCGAAAACGACGAGGAAGAGCACGGCTGCAGCGGTTCCTGCGAGGGCTGCAGCGGCTGCGGCCACCAGCACTGATGCTGCGGCGCGGCTGCCTCTGGAGGCGGCCGCGCCTTTGGATGTACGAAAGGAGCCGGTTTCGTGGCAGCGACCCCCACCCCCACCCCCATGATGCGGCAGTACCTGGAATTGAAGGAAAAGTACCAGGACTGCATTCTGTTTTTCCGTCTGGGCGATTTTTATGAAATGTTCTTTGACGACGCCAAGCTCGCCTCCAAGGAACTGGAACTGACCCTCACGGGCAAGGACTGCGGCCTTTCCGAGCGCGCGCCCATGTGCGGCGTGCCCTATCACGCGGCCAGCGCCTATATTTCGCGCCTGATTGAAAAGGGCTATAAGGTGGCCGTGTGCGAGCAGCTGACCGACCCGGCGCTGAGCAAGGGGCTGGTGGAGCGCGACGTGATCCGCATCGTCACGCCCGGCACGGTGGCCGATCCTTCCCAGCTGGACGAAAAAAGCGCCTGCTATGTGCTGTGCGTGGCCTTTGTGGGCAAGGCGGCGGCACTGGCCTATGCGGACGTGAGCACGGGCGAGCTGATTGCCCACCTGCTTAACGACGCGCAGCGCACCCTGCGCGACGAATTGATGCGCATCCGTCCGCGCGAAATCGTGACCAACGATATGGGCAAGCTCAGCCCGCATCTTGGCGAAACCATCAGCTGCACCGTCCTGCCCGATTCGGATTTCCAGAAGAAAAACGCGCAGCGCGCGCTGCTGGAGCATTTCAAGGTGCCCTCGCTCACGGCTCTTGGCCTGGACGAGCGCGACCGTCGCTACCTCGCGGCGGGGGCGCTTTTGATCTATCTCAATGATACGCAGAAAAACGCCCTGCCGCACCTGACGCAGCTCACCATCTATCAGGGCGAGCGCACCATGTTTCTGGACCGCATGACGCGGCGCAACCTTGAGCTGGTGGAAAGCCTGCGCGCGGGGGAGCGGCGGGGGTCGCTGCTCTGGCTTCTGGACCGCACGCACACCGCCATGGGCGCGCGGCTGCTTCGCAGTTGGGTGGAAAACCCCATGATCGACCGCGCGGCCATCGAGACGCGGCTTGACGCGGTGGAGGCCCTCAAGGACAATTACATGGCGGCCGAGGAAATGGGTCAGGCGCTGGAAAATGTGGCGGATATGGAGCGCCTTTTGGGCAAGATCAGCTACAACAGCCTCACCGCGCGCGACTGCCTGGCGCTGCTGCGCTCGCTCAAGGCGGTGGCGCCGGTCAAGGAGCTGCTTGGCCGCTTTGAGACCACGGCCATCCAGGCGCTGGCCCACACGCTGACGCCCCTGGAATCCCTGTGCGATTTGCTCGAGCGCGCCATCGACCCCGACGCGCCCATTTTGCTCAGCGACGGGGGCGTGATCCGCGCGGGCTACAGCGCGGAGCTGGACGAATACCGCGACGCGGCCGCCAACGGCAAGCAGTGGATTTTGAATCTGGAGGCAGCCGAGCGGCAGGAAACCGGCATCAAGAACCTGCGCATCCAGTATAACCGCGTGTTCGGCTATTACATCGAGGTCACCAAGAGCAACCTGGATCTGGTACCCCTGCGCTACAGCCGCAAGCAGACCCTTGCCGGAGCCGAGCGCTACGTGACCCCGGAGCTTCAGGAAATCGAGCATAAAATCCTTAACGCCCAGCAAATGGCCCTGACGCTGGAAAGCACGCTCTTTGCCTCCGTGCGCGAGGCCATCGCCGCCGAGATCGGCGCGGTGCAGCAAAACGCCATGGTGCTCAAAACCGCGGACGCGCTTTTGTCGCTGGCGCAGGTGGCGCGCGAAAACGACTATGTCAAGCCCACCCTCAACGAGGACGGCGTGCTCACCATCGTGGAGGGCCGCCATCCCATCGTGGAGCGCACCGTCACCGACGCGCCCTTTGTGCCCAATGACGTGACCATGGATACCGGCGACAACCGCATGCTCATCATCACCGGCCCCAACATGGCGGGCAAGAGCACCTATATGCGCCAGGTGGCACTGATTACGCTCATGGCGCATATCGGCAGCTTCGTGCCCGCGCGCGAGGCCAACATCAGCCTGTGCGACCGCATCTTTACCCGCATCGGCGCCTCGGACGACCTGGCCGGGGGCCAGAGCACTTTCATGGTGGAGATGAGCGAAACCGCCGCCATCCTGCGCGCCGCCACCAGCCGCTCGCTGGTCATTCTAGACGAAATCGGCCGGGGCACCAGCACGTTTGACGGTCTGGCCATCGCCTGGGCGGTGGTGGAATACCTGCTGGATCCAAAGCGCATCGGCGCAAAGACGCTCTTTGCCACGCACTATCACGAGCTGAGCGAGCTGGAAGGCCGTTTCCCGGGCGTGAAAAACTACTGCATTTCGGTCATGGAGCATGGGGAGGACGTGATTTTCCTTCGCAAAATCATGCCCGGCGGCGCGGATAAGAGCTACGGCGTGCACGTGGCGCGTCTGGCCGGCGTGCCCGCGCCCGTGGTCGCCCGCGCGCATGAGATTCAGGCGCGGCTGGAAGTGAGCGACATCAATCAGGAGACCATCTCCTCCAACATCCTGGAAAAGCGCAAGAAGGAAAACCGCCAGACCGACCTGTTCCACCTGGGCCAGGACGAGCTGATTGACGAACTCAAAAACCTGGACGTGCTGTCCGTCACCCCGATGGACGCGTTGAACATCCTGTTCCGCCTGCGTGAAAAGGCGCGCAGGCTGTAAAGGAGGGGCGTATGCCGGTTATCAGAAAACTGTCCGCCGAGATCATCGGGCAGATCGCCGCGGGCGAGGTGGTGGAGCGTCCGGCTTCCGCCGTCAAGGAGCTGGTGGAAAACAGCATCGACGCGGGCGCGCACAACGTGACCGTGGAACTGCGCGAGGGCGGCATCAAGTACCTGCGCGTCACCGACAACGGCTGCGGCATTCCCGCCGAGCAGGTGCGTCTGGCCTTTGAGCGCCACGCCACCAGCAAGATTGCCGCCGCCGCGGACCTCTACAACATCCATACCCTGGGCTTCCGGGGCGAGGCGCTGGCCTCGATCGCGGCGGTATCGCGCGTCACGCTTACCACCCGCACGCAGGAGGCGCCCTTCGGCACCCGCGCCGTGGTAGAGGCGGGGGAGTTTACCGATATCCGTCAGGCGGCCTCGCCCGTGGGCACCACCATCGTGGTGGAGGACCTGTTCTGCAACACGCCCGTGCGCCTCAAATTCCTCAAAAAGCCCGCTGTGGAGGCTTCTCTCGTGGCGGATTACATGCAGCGGCTCATCCTGTCAAGGCCGGATGTGGCCTTCCGCTTCGTCAGCCAGGGCAAGACCGTCTACCACAGCATGGGGGACGGAAGCGTGGAATCTGCGCTCTACAGCCTCTACGGGCGCGAGGCGTTTGGCAAAATGCGAAAGGCGAGCGGCCACATGAACGGCGTGCTGCTCTCCGGCTATGTGGGCGCGGGGGATCTTGCCCGCGGCAACCGCCAGCAACAGTCCTTCTTTGTCAACGGGCGCTTCTTCCGCAGCCAGCCCCTCAGCTGCGCGCTGGAGGAAGGCTGCGAGGGACAGGTGATGGTAGGGCGCTTTCCCATGTGCGCGCTGTTTTTGGAGGTGCCCGTTGAGCAGGTGGATGTGAACGTGCACCCCAACAAGCTGGAGGTGCGCTTCCAGAACGAACCCGCCGTGGCCGAGGCCGTGCGCACGCTGGTGAGAGAGGCCATGCGCGGTGAAACGTTGGGTGAACGGCTTTCGGCGGCGCAAAGCGCCCCTTCCAACGTGGAACCCAAAGCCGATTTTTCTCTGGTCCGGCTGGACAATCCCCTCGATGGGCAGGTGACGCCTCCGGCACAGGCAGGCGGCCCGCAAAGCGGCGCGGGACCCGTGGCCGATGCCGCGTCGGAGCTGCGGCACCCGGTGCTGACCGAAGCGCAGAAACAGGAGCTGGCTGCCCTTGAGCCCGTGGTGATTCCTGATGCGCCCGCGAGGTCCGCAATGGCGCAGAGCGCCGCTCCTCCGGCTGTTGCGCGTGCTGTGCTTGGCGCGGCGGTTTCCATGCCGGTAGTACCTGCTGCTCCTGCACGGGAGCGGCCATCATCCGCCCCTGCGCAACTGCCGCCCATATCCGGCTGGTTTTCCGCCGGACCTGCGCCGCGTCCGGACGGAGTGCCGGAAAAGCCGGGAACGGCGGCAGCGGTCCCGGCTGCGTTTCTCAGAAAATCTGCAGCACCTGCGCAGGCAATCTCACCGGCATCCGGTCCGGACTTTCCGTCCGTGCCTGAATCGGAGCAGCAAACCCTTGCGCCGCAAGACCCGGCACAGAGCGCGCCGCTTCGGCTGGTGGGCATCGTGTTCGATACCTACTGGATCTTTGAATCGGGCGACCGGCTGCTCCTTGTGGACCAGCATGCCGCGCATGAGCGCATGCTCTACGACCGGCTGATGGAGCGGTTTGAAAAGGGCACGGTGTCGCAGCAGCTGCTTTCGCCGCAGCTGGTGCGGCTCACGGCGCACGACAGGACGCTGGTTTCGGAGTTCGCGCCGGTGCTTGCGGACGCGGGGTTCGAGGTGGAGCCCTTCGACGATACCTGCGTGGCGGTCAAGGCCGTCCCCACCCTGTTTGGCGAAAACGAGTCCCCGCGCGAGCTGCTTTTGGAGGCGCTGGACGAATGGCAGGCCGGGCGCGGGCAGGTCACGCGCGAGCGCATGCGCCGGCGCGTGGCTCAGATGGCCTGCAAGCACGCCATCAAGGGCGGCGACCGCCTCAACGAAACGCAGGTGCGCGGCTTTTTGCAGGAAATTTTGCAAAGCGACTGCATGCCCACCTGTCCGCACGGCCGCCCCATCGTGACCGAGATCACGCGCTACGCGCTGGAAAAGCGCTTCAAGCGCGTGCAGTAAAGGAGGCCGTTTCCATGGGGAAAAAGCCCCCCGTAATCGCCGTTGCGGGCCCTACGGCCAGCGGGAAGAGCGATCTGGGCCTGAAACTGGCCCGGTGCCTTGGGGGCGAAATCGTCTGCATGGACTCCATGCAGATCTACCGGCGCATGGACATCGGCACCGCCAAGCCCACGGCGCAGGAGCGCGCGCTTGTGCCGCACCACATGCTGGATGTGGCCGACCCCACCGAAGCCTACGCCGTGGCCGACTATGCCGTGACGGCGGAACAGGTGATCGCGCAGATTCTGTCGCGCGGCAGGGTGCCCATTCTGGTGGGCGGCACGGGCCTGTATCTCAAGGCGCTGATGGACGGGCTGTCGCTGGGCGGCGCGGGCGGGGATGAACGCCTGCGCGCCGAGCTCAACGCCCTGGCGGACGTGCCGGGCGGCAAGGAACGACTGCATGCCAGACTGGCCGCCGTGGACCCCGAAACCGCTGCACGCCTGCACCCCAACGACCGCCGCCGCGTGATCCGCGCCATTGAGGTGTACGAGCAGACCGGCGCACCCATGAGCCGGCAGAACCACGCCGCGCAGGACCGACCTTTCCGCGTGCTGCCGCTGGTGCTGGAATGGCCGCGCGAACTTCTCTATGCCCGGCTGGAAACCCGCGTGCACCGCATGATGGAGCTGGGGCTGCTTTCGGAGGTGCGCGCCCTGCTGGAAAGCGGCGTTGCGCCTGCGGCCCAGTCCATGCAGGGCATCGGCTACAAGGAACTGATTCCCGTTATCATGGGGCAGGGCGATGTGGACCGGGCCGTGTGGGATATCATCGTGCACACGCGCCATTACGCCAAGCGGCAGGGCACATGGTTTCGTGCCGAACCAAGATGCGTGTGGATGGACGCGCGCGATTCGGACGCGCTGCTTGACCGGGCCATGGAACATGTGCAGGCCTTTTGGAACGATGCAAAGGAGCAAGACGAATGAAAAAGATCATTGAGGCGGCAGAAAAGCGCTGCCAGCCCATGTTTGCGCGCATCGACGAGATCGCGCTGGAAAACACCGCCAAGGTGCTAGACGCCCTGCAGCGCCACGAGGTGGCGGCGCGCCACTTCGCACCCACCACGGGCTACGGATACGACGATATCGGCCGCGACACGCTGGAAAAGCTCTTTGCAGACCTGTTCCATGCCGACGCGGCCATCGTCCGTCCGCAGATCGCGTCGGGCACGCATGCGCTGTCAATGTGCCTGTTCGGGCTGCTCAGGCCCGGCGACGAGCTGCTTTATGCCTCCGGCGGCCCCTATGACACGCTGGAGGATGTGATCGGCGTGCGCGGCTGCCCGCCGGGATCGCTGCGCGAAATGGGTGTGAGCTATGCCGAGGTGCCCATGGGCGCGGACGGACGGCTGGACCTTGCCGCCATCCGCGCAGCCATGAAGCCGTGCACCCGCGTGGTGGCCGTTCAGCGCAGCCGCGGCTATTCCTCGCGCCCCAGCCTCATGCCCGAGGACGTCGCTCCCCTGGCGGATATGCTCAAACGGGACTTTCCCGACGCGGTGCTCATGGTGGATAACTGCTATGGCGAATTTGTCTGCACTCAGGAACCTACCGAGTTTGGCGCGGACGTGTGCGTGGGCAGCCTGATCAAAAACCCCGGCGGCGGCCTTGCGCCCACGGGCGGCTATATCGTGGGCCGTCAGGACGTGATCGACCGCGTCAGCTGCCGCCTGACCGCGCCGGGCATCGGCCGCGAGGTGGGCAGCTATGCGGGCAGCTATCAGCCGTTCTATCAGGGGCTGTTCCTCGCTCCCCATGTGGTGGCGCAGGCCGTGCGCACCTCCGTGCTGGCCGCCGCCGTGTGCGAGGCGCTGGGCATGCGCTCCACCCCCGCGCCGGATGACCGGCGCACGGACATCATCCAGGCGCTGGAGCTGGGCACGCCGGAGAGGCTGATCGCTTTCTGTCAGGGCATCCAGATGGCATCGCCCATCGACAGCATGGCCCTGCCGGAGCCGTGGGATATGCCCGGCTACCAGCATCAGGTCATCATGGCGGCGGGCACGTTCGTCAGCGGCGCGTCCATCGAGCTCAGCGCAGACGCGCCCATGCGCGAGCCCTACACCGCGTTTTTGCAGGGCGGCCTCACGTACAGCCACGGCAAGCTCGCCCTCACCCGCACCTTTGAATACATGCGGAAGAAGGGCCTTCTCTAAGGGTTCTGCCCCCTCCCCGCCGCGCATAGACTATCAGCGCAGGGAGGGGATTTTTTGTGAACCGTCAAACACAGGTCAAAAATATGAAAGTCCGCCGGGAAGGCGCGCTTTTGAGCGAAGAAGCGCCGCGGACTGGCGCGGAGCTGACCGAGCTGCCTCAAAAGGACGGATGGGGCAGGCGGCTGCTCCGTGCGGATAAACTGGTGCGCAACCTGGCCGTGGTGGGCGCGATGCTGCTGACGGTGGTAGCGGTGAAGAACGCGGGTTCGCCCAACGCACAGAGCGTGTTTGGCGCCCTTCAGGCCAGCACGGAGATGGAATGGGACGAAAGCCTGGGAAAGCTGAGCTTTGTGGGCGGCATTTTGCCCGACGGCATCCAGGCCGTGTGGAGCGAAAAGGAAACGGTCACCGTCTTTGAGCCCATGGCGGGCGATACCGTGCATGCCTGGAGCCAGTCGGAGCCTTACATGGCCTTTATGAGCACGGTGCGGGATGTGCGCGCCGTGGCCGACGGCGAGGTGATGAGCGTGGCGCACGGGCTGGAGGAGGAACGCATCCTGCGCGTCCGTCACGATGACAACACCGAATCCATCTACGGCAACCTGCTCACCTGCTATGCGCAGGAGGGCGACCGCGTCTATGCGGGCGACGTGATCGCCACCACCATCGAGGGAAAGCCTCTGGTTTTTGAGCTGCGCCGGGATGGCCGCTCCATCAATCCAGAAAGGCTGCTAAAGCCCATTCCCGAATGATGCGCCTCAAGCTGCGTGTGCATCCCGCGGGCGCGGCATGGCTGGGTGCGTGCTTTTTGCTGGCCCCCAGCCATGCGGTGCTGGCGGCCGTCGCCGCGCTGACGTGGCACGAGGCGGCGCATGTGGCGGCCATGGCGCTATGCGGGGTAAAGCACTGTGTGGTGGAGCTCACGCCCTTTGGCGGCATGGCCGACGCGGCCTGTTATGAGCGCCTTTCGCCGGGGAAAAAGGCGGCCTCCTCGTTGGCGGGCGTTCTGGCCAGCGCACTGGGAGCCTGGCTTTGCCTTCGCTTTGCGCCGGATACGCCCTTCTGGCATGCGCTGTACCTGACCAATGCGTCTCTGGCGGCGTTCAATCTGCTGCCCGTGTGGCCGCTGGACGGCGCGCGGGCGCTGCTGGCCGCCGCCGAACGGCTGGGCGCGGAGCGCCCGGCCCAGCGCGTGCTGACGGGCCTGGCCTATGCACTGGGCCTTTCCATGGTCGTGCTGGGGCTGTATGGCGCGTGGCTGGGGCATGTGAACCTTTCGCTGCTGTGTGCGGGGCCGTATCTGGCCTATGCGGCGCACGCCTCGGGCGTGGCGCAGTCGGTCCGGCGCATGCAGCACGCGCAGGATGCCGCGCGCAAGCTCGCAGAGGGACGCATGATGCCCGTTGGCGCCTACGCCTGCGCCGGGCCGCCGTCCCGATTGACGCTGGCGCGGATGGCCGGCCGCCTTTCGGATCTTCGCTATCATCTGCTGCTGGTGGTGGACCCCGATACCGGGCGCATCAGCGAGAGCCTGACGGAGGGTGAACTGACCCAAAGGCTGTTTCATATGCGGGAGGAATCCCAGGGCAGGTAAGCATTCCCTGCCCAAAGAGCATGGACAAAGCGGGAAACGTGTGGTACAATCCGAAATGATTACGAAAGTATTACGAACCATGCGAGGGAGGAACGACCGAGATGCCAAAGAACATACGGGAGAGGCTGCGCGCGGTGCTGGCCCTTTGCGCAATCGCCGCCATGCTGGCGGCAGGCGGCGCGCCTTATGCCTCCGCCGCTTCGGTAAGCGACGTGCAGGTGGCTTCCGCGCCGCTGAGCACGCGGGCCTCTGCCATGAACGGCATGGTGCGGGTCTACCTTTCCTCGCTGGGTAATCCCTCCCGGCTGGATTTGACGGTGGTGGGCAACTACAGCATTTCCACCACGGGCGAATTCATTGCCAGCGGCAGTTCGCTCACGGTGGGTTTCAGCAGTTCCACCGGTGCGATCACGCTGACCCATAACGGGGTCAAAACCAACATGGGCACCAGCTTTTCCCTGCGGCGCCACAGCGCCAGCGGCACCAACGGCATCAAGATCAGCCAGGCGCGCGAAAGCAACAATCCCTATCCGGGCGATCTGACCTTCAAGGCCGTTTCCAGCGGCAGCGGTTATACGCTTTATACCATCGCCAACATCTATATCGAAAATTATCTCTATGGCGTGCTGCCCTACGAGATGGGCAACTCTACCAACATCGAGGCCCTCAAGGCACAGGCCGTGGCCGCGCGCACCTATACCGTGCGCATGATGCAAAACCGCGCTTCCGGCCTCTACGACGTGAAGGACACCACCAGCGATCAGGTATACCGCGGCACGCCGTCGGGCAACGCCAACTGCGTAGCCGCCGTGGACGCCACCAAGGGCATTGTACTCATGTACGGCTCCAGCTACATCACCACCTACTATTCCGCCAGCAACGGCGGCCAGACCGAAATCGACCGCTCCGGCGGCGCTTACGCCTACATGAAGGTCAAGGACGATCCCTTCGACTATGCCAACCCCAGCTCCACCGTGAAGAAGAAAACCGTATACGCCGATCTGACCAGCTCGATGAACTCTTCGGGCCTGATCAGCCTGCTCAAAACCAAGGCCGTGAGCAAGCTGAGTAGCATGGGCTATTCGGCCACGCAGAGCAACACCACCTTGCAAACCCTCAAAAACGTGACCGCGCATACCCCCAAGTACGCATCTCCCAGCCGTCTGTATACCAAGATGGACTTCACCTTCACCGCCTCTACCCAAAACAGCGCCGGAAGCTCCACCACGGCCACCGTGACCGTCACCTGCGATATCTTTGACGAGCTGGAAAGCCTTCTTTCCATGGGCATTCAGTCATTGGACAACGAGCTGTGGAGCGTCTCCAAAAGCGGGTCCAACTTTGTGCTGGAAGCACGCCGCTACGGCCACGGCATGGGCATGAGCCAGCGCGGCGCCATGTACATGGCCAAGCTGGGCTATACCTACGATCAGATTCTCGGGTTTTATTATGATGGCTGCAAACGGGTGCAGCATAGCTTTACCAATACCATTTTAAGCGCCGATTCATCCGAGGAGCAGGTGACCGTGGAGCCGCCGGCGGACCTTGAGGAAGAGGACACGAGCGCCTGCCGGGGCACCGTGAAGCTGGTCAGCGCCGGTTCCGCACTGGCCATCCGCAGCGCCAAGTCCACCGCCGCGCCGCTCATCGGCACGGCGGGTAACGGCGCCATCGTGGACGTGTTGTCCAACGACGGCACCTGGTGCTTTATCCGCTTCGGCAGCCTCAAGGGCTATGTGCCCGGCAACGCGCTTTCCATCACTGGCACGCCCACGGGCACGGAGGAGACGCCGACCTCCATTATCGGCTTTGCCACGGTCACGGCGTCGGACTTCGTCAACCTTCGCGAGGAAGGCAGCATGAGCGCGCGCGTGGTCAGCACCGCGCCCTCCGGGGCCGTGCTCACGGTGTTCAGCCAGTCCGGCTCCTGGGCTAGGGTGCAGTACAACGCCACCGTGGCCTATGCCAATACCGGCTTTATCTCCGCCGTTACCGCCACCTATCCGTCGGATGCGGTATCGTCCGGCAGCGCCACGGCGACCGTGAGCACATCGGACGGTACCGGCAGCGTCAACCTGCGCGCCTCCGCCTCCACTGGCGCGCAGGTGCTCGCCCAGATTCCCTCCGGCACGCAGGTGACCGTCTCTTCCGACGACGGTTCCTGGTGCGTGGTCAGCTATCAGGGCATGACCGGCTATGTGATGTCCGTGTATATCTCCTACACGGGCGACAGCCTGGAGCCCGGCGCAGACGGCGAAGGGGACGGAAACGACGGCACGGGGGAGGATGGCGGCAGCGGCCAGCCGGACGGCCCGGAGGACGGCGGACAAACGGGAAATGTGCGCACGGCCATCGTGACCACGGAATACGGTTCGCTCAACATGCGCGCGCAGGCCAGCGCGGGCAGCCAGATTTTGACCACCATCCCGCGCGGGGCGCTGGTGGAAGTCACGCAGGAGGGCAGCATCTGGTGCGGCGTGCGCTACAACGGCATCAGCGGCTACAGCATGACCTGCTTCCTCACCTTTACCGACGGCGGCAGCACGACCCCCTCCGTGCCGGAGGGCGGCACCACTGCCGTGGTCACCACGCAGAGCGGATCGCTCAACCTGCGTCAGCAGGCGCGGTCGGGCAGCGCGATTCTCACGCGCATTCCGCAGTATGCCACCATCGCCGTGCATGAGCGCGGCGCGGAATGGTGCCATGTAACCTATAACGGCGTGACGGGTTATGTGATGACGGTCTTTTTGACCTTCCAGGACGAGCCCATGCCCGACATGCCGGACGATTCCACCGATGAGGGTGAATCCGGCGGCGACGCCGATGCCAACGACCCCAACGAGCCCATCGTCACCCCCGAACCCGGCGGGGACGACGCGCTCTATGCCGTGGTCACCACGGTGTCGGGGTCCCTCAACCTGCGCCGCGACGCTCTGCCCGGCAGCCCCGTGCTGGCCCGCATTCCCAAGGGCACCACCATCCGCATCGATGAGCGGCTGGCGGCTTGGAGCCGTACCACCTATGGCGGGCAGACCGGGTATGTGATGAATACCTACCTGACTTTCCATCAGGGCCAGCCGGAAATCTCCGGCGGCACCACCGCGGTGGTCACCACCGCTTCCGGGTCGCTCAACCTGCGCACCGAGCCGTCGCTAAGCGGCGGCGTGGTCGCCCGCATTCCGCAGTATGCCACGGTCAACGTGCAGCAGCGCGGCGACAGCTGGTGCTACGTGGTCTACAACGACACCATCGGCTACGTCATGACCACGTACCTTACCTTTAGCGGCGATTCCACCCAGACCCAACCAGACGGCGGCGATACTTCCGGCGAAAGCGGTTCCGGCAGCGGGGACAATTCCGGAAACACCGGAAATGCCGGCGGCAATTCCGGCGGCACGATGACCGCCTACGTGCAAACGGCGTCCGGTTCGCTCAACCTGCGCGAACAGCCCGGAAGCGCGTACCGGGTGCTGCGCACCATTCCGCGGGGCAGCGCCGTCACCGTGCTCAGCTACGGCGATCCATGGTGCCAGGTGACCTATGGCGGCACCGAGGGCTATGTGATGACCTCGTTCCTGCGCTTCGATACCCAGCCCACCCTGCCCCAGGAGCCGGATATGGGCGAAGATCAGGACGAGACGGACAAGCCCGAAACCGGGGGCAGCAGCGGAGAGACGTCCCAGCCGGCCACGCCGACGCCCGCTCCTCCGCAGAAGCAGCCGGATGAAAGCACCGCTGTCACCGCGTGGGTCAACACCGCTTCCGGCAGCCTGAACCTGCGTTATTCCCCGGACAGCTCGGCCCAGATCATCGGCACCATTCCCCGTCTGGCGGCGGTCAAGCTGCTGGTGGAGGGCAACGAATGGAGCTATGTGGGCTATAACGGCCAGTATGGCTATGTCATGACGCGCTATCTGACCACCACGCAGCCTTCCGGGGATGGTGGGAGCGGCTCTTCTTCCTCCGGGAGCGGCGGGCAGACGGGCGGCTCGTCTTCGTCCGGTGGTACCTCCCAACCCTCCGGCGGCAGCGAAGGCCAGCAGATTCCGGACGGGATGGCGGAGAACGGCGGTATCATTCTGGACATTACGCTCCAGGTTCCGAATTCCGCAACCTATGCGACTGCCGCACCCCAGAGCGGGGATGCGCTGCGCCTGTGGACCATGTGCGCTGAAAGCGGCGATCCGCTTGCCTCCGTACCTTCCGGCGAACAGGTGGAGATCATTCTCACCGGCCGCACCTGGTGCCTGGTGCAGTATGGAACCGTGCAGGGCTATTGCCGGACGGCGGATCTTGAGGTGCAGCCATGACCGAAAACCTGCTTAAACCCGGCGAACGTCTGGACGATTTGCAGCGAAACGGATTGCACATCATTCAGCATCCGCGGGCCTTCCGCTTCGGGATGGACGCGGTGCTCCTTGCAGATTTTACCCGGCTCAGGCCCCGTGAACGGGTAGCCGATATGGGAACCGGCACCGGTATTTTGCCGCTGCTGCTCAGCCAGAAACAGCTGGACGCCCGTTTTGAAGCGTTTGAGATCCAGCCGGAAATGGCGGACATGGCCCGGCGCTCAGTCGTGCTGAATGGGCTGGAGGAACGAATCCGTGTACACGCAGCGGACATGCGAGCCGCTTATGAGCTTATCGGACGGGAGAGCATGCACGCGGCGGTTTGCAATCCGCCCTACGGCAAGCGTGGGGGAACGCTGACCAACGAGGCGGCCCCGCTGCTGCTTGCCCGGCATGAAACGGACTGTACCATCCAGGACGTTACGGCGGCCTGTGCCGCCGTGCTTTGCACCCACGGGCGGCTGAGCATGGTGTTTCCGGCGGCGCGGCTGCTTGAGCTACTGGATGCCATGCGCCAAAGCCGGCTGGAACCCAAGCGCATCCGCTTGGTCTGCGCGCGCGTGGACCGCGCGCCGTATCTCGCGCTGGTGGAGGCGATGAAAAATGCCAAACCCGGCCTGTTGTGGATGCCGCCATTGATCGTCTACCGTCAGGACGGAATCGAAACGGATGAACTGAGGCGCATCTATCATCAGGCATGAATGACGGAGCGGCGTTCTTTGCGCCACAGGGCCAGAATGCCCACGTTCCACAGCAGAATCAATACCTGCCCGACCGCCTGTGCGGCGATAACGCCGTACAGCCGCAGGCCGGGCATGGCGGCAAGCAGACAGGTCATCGCCAGCGTCGCGCCGGAAACCGCAACCGCTCCATACATGGAGCGCTTTTGCTGCCCCAGCGCGGTGTTGACGGCTCCGATGAGATGGCTCACGGCAAACAGCGCCGTCAGTGGCGCGCCTGCGCGAAACAGCGCTGTCAGCTCCGCCGTACGGTAGACGGTATTGGCCAGAACCGGCGCGGACAGATAGACCAAAGCCGTGCAGCCCAGCGCTACCGGCAGGCAGGAGCCGAGACAGGTCAGAATCAGCCGTTTCAGCTCACGGGGATCGTCCTCCGCCTTGGCGATGCGGGGAAGCGCCACCATGGAAAGTGCGCTGGTAAAGACGCAGGGCAGCATGAGAAGGGGCATTACCATGCCGTTGAGCATGCCCAGGCGTGCGGTGGCTTCCGCCGCGGGCAGCCCGCTCGCCTGAAGCCGGATGGGAATCAGAATGGCGGTTAGCGACCGAAGCAGCGTCTGCACCAGACGGGTAAGGGTGGCGGGCGCGGCAAGGCGCAGCACGGGCTCGCGCCAGGCGGCGGCCTGCGCGGCGCCGTGCAGGGGAATGCGCAGCCGCGCAAGCACAAACATCAACCCGATGATTTCCGCCGCCATGGTGGCAGCCACCGGCACAGCTGCAAGCCATGCCGCGGTGAGGCGACTGAGCCAGGTGAGCAGGAAAAAAGAAAGAATCAGTCGGGCCGCCTGTTCGATCAATTCGCTCATGGCGGGTTCCAGGCTGCGCTCCATGCCGTAGCAGTAGCCGTTGAATGCCGCGGAATAGCCCAATATCAAAATGCAGGGCGCGCTGAACCACAGCGAGGGCAGCACCCGCACGTCGCCCATCCAGCGCGCCAGCAGCGGGGAAAAAAGCAGCAGGGCGGGAATCAGTGCCGCAGATGCGACCCGCACCAGAAAAATGCCCGCGAGCAGCGGCTTTTGTTTTTCATCTTTCGGAGCGCGCGCCGTCATGCGGCTGATGGCCATGGGAATTCCTGAGGTGAGCGGGGTGATGGCCAGCATGTGCACGCCCTGCGCAAGCTCGGCAATGCCCATGATTTCCGCACCCAGAAGGCGCGAGAGCATCACGCGCAACAGCAGCCCCAAGGCACGCACTACCGCGTTGACCCCGGTGAGGAATACCGTCTGTTTTTTCGCGCCCGCAGCCTTCATCGCCTTCGCCTCCACAGGGCAGGTTATGAGGCGGCGCGCCGGGGCATGACCTTTTCATTGCCAAATCGCCGTGCGTGAGGTATAATGCCCACAGGCATCATGGGAGGCGACGCAATGGATAAATGGGATATTCGCTTTATGAAAATGGCTTATCTGATTTCGGAATGGACCAGCTGCAACGTGGAGGGACGCAGCATCGGCGCCGTCATCGTCAAGGACAAGCGCATCATGACCACGGGCTACAACGGGGCTCCCGCAGGACTCAAAACCTGCAAGGAGCGCGGCGAATGCATGCGCCGCAAGCTCAACATTGAATCCGGCACGCGCGCGGAGGTATGCTACGCTATCCACGCCGAGCAAAACGCCATTTTGCAGGCGGCCAAGCTGGGCATTTCCATCGAGGGCGGCACGCTGTACTGCACGCATCAGCCCTGCTCGGTGTGCGCCAAGATGATCGTCAACGTGGGCATCCGCCGGGTGGTGTACCAGCAGGGTTACCCGGACAAGTTCTCGCTGGAAATTTTCGACGAGGCCGGTGTGAAGCTGGAACAGTTTAACGAGCCGCTGGACTGAACCTCACGCATGCAAAACACGCGGACCATGCTTCTTGCGCATGGCCCGCGTGTTTTGCACTGCGGCGGCTTAGCGTTCGCTTTTTTCCAGCGAAGCCCGCACAGCGTCCAGATGACTGCGCACCCGCTCCTGTGCCGCTTCCACGTCGCGCGCGCGCAGGGCGTCCAGAATGGCGCGGTGCTCACGCATCACGGCGGCGCGGCGGCTTTCGGTGCGCATGCTGCGGGTCTTGATCTCGCGGATCAGCTCGTAATAGGTGTCGATGAAGGTGCTGAACAGGCGATTTCCACTCAGCTTTGCCAGCTGGAAATGGAAATACCGGTCCAGTTGAGAGGCGGCTTCCGCTTCTTCCGGCGGCTCGTCAAGCAGGCCATAGAGCGCATTAATCTGCTCGTCGCTGGCTGTGAGAATGATGTTTTGCACGGCACGGCACTCCATGACCTCGCGAAATTCCAGCAGGTCGCGGTAGGTGGCATGGCGCAGCTCTTCGGAAAGGGAGCGGGCGAAGGAATCGCCCACCACCGACTTGATGAACGTGCCGCCCTTGGGCGCACGGCTCAGGTAGCCCCGCGCCTCCAGAATGGTCAGCGCCTCGCGCAGAATCCCCCGGCTTACGCCCAGCTGATCGGCCAGCTGGGCCTCCGGCGGCAGCCGTGTGCCCACGGTAAGCTCGCCGCTTTGCATGGCCTGCGTAAACTGCTGCGCAATCCTGTCGGACAGGCGCTGATCCTGAATGGGGTGGAAGTTCATCATGAAAAGTATGCCTCCTAAACTTGGTCTTCCGCCTCATCCCAGCGAAATGGCCACTTCCGTCAGCCGGTCGGCGACCGCGCGGATATCCATACCCTTGGTAAACAGAAGGCAGGTGCCGGTGGGGTAGCGGGGCTTTTCCGCCCAGACGGGCGGGATGGTGTGATAGCCGTATTTGGCGCCCAGAATGGCGCCGCAGATGGCGCCGATGGTGTCCGCGTCCCGCCCGAAATTGCCGGCGCAGGTCACACCCGTGCGGAAATCGTCATGCATCAGCTTCAGCACGCCAAACGCCTCGGCCACGGCCTCGCTCACGGCGGCCTTGTAGCTGGTCCACAGCTCGTCGTGCAGGGGCATCCAGGCAAGCAGCAGATTCCCGCCCGCCTCGTCCACAATGTCCAGCGCGCGCTGCATGGCGTAGGCAAACCACGTATCCTTGGGTATGGGCTTCATGGCGGCGGCGAGGATCTCGTCAATGTCCGCATCGGCCATGGCGGCGGCTACCGCGGCGGCCACGGACTGCGCGCCCCAGATGCCCTCACGGTCGTGGCTGATGGAGGCGTCAATTTCGGCCATGGCAATGGCGCGGTCGATATCGCCCGCGCACAGCACGCCCACGGGGCTGATGCGCATGGCCGCGCCGTCGGAATGCCCATATGCATTGTACCTGCCCGACAGCGGGGGACGCAACCCCTTTCGCAAATTTCGAGAGGCTTCAAATTCGCTCGCACCGCCCCGCTTGAGCTCGTCCTGCGTGGCCACGTGCTTGAGCCATGCGTCTACCACACAGTCGCTGGTGGGCCTGCCGCCGGATTCGATCAAAATCTGCGCGGTGAGCATGGCAAACTCCGTATCGTCGGTGGACCAGCTGGCGCCCTTGTTGAAATCCGTGGTAAAGCCGTAAGCCATCTGGTTTTCCGGCTTGCGCGAAGCGTCGCCGAAGCTGTCGCCAATGGCCAGGCCGATCAGCGCGCCGCGCGCCTTGTCGCGGTAAAGGTCCGGGTTTTGCAATAGCTCCTGTCGGGTCAGCATGCTTTATTCCTCCTCATCGGATGTGAACTCGCGTATGGTCAGGTCGCCAAAATCGGCGCGGCCCATGGCAAACATGGCGTATCCCGCCATGCCGTAGGGCAGGGAGCCGTCGGTGGCTTCCAGGGTTTTCCCGTCCACGGTCAGGATCAGCCGGTCGCCCCGGGCGCACAGGCAAAGCGTGTATTCCCGGTCCAGTATCCAGTCCAGCGGCATCTGCGCCAGCAGGCGCATTTCGCCCTCGTGCATGACCATAATGGCTGCGCGTCCTGCGCCGTACAGCCCTGCATAGTATCCGCGCCGCGCGCCCTGCGCACGCAGGGCGACCAGCGCCTGCGTGCCGTTGCGCGGCGTAACGCGCGCCGTCAGCTGGCAGTTACGCATGAAGTAATTGCCGGTGAAGGCCTGCGCTTCCTTTTCGCATAAAAGGGTGAGGCGTCCGCCTTCCAGATCCCATGCGCCATGGTTGTGGGAAAAGGGAATCACGCTGCCAAATTCTTTTTTGAGCAAAGCGGGGCGAAGGGTGTAGCAGGCCGGACCCCAGATACGCAGAAGCGTGGGGCGGAGCGTGCCGGACAGCGCGAATTTTCCCGGCGCGGCGGATTCGATCCGCACGCCGATTTCGTCGATCAGCCCACCGTCTACCTCGGGCAGGACAAAGCGCAGCGCCACATCCGCGTCGGACGCATCCAGCAGCGTGGGGGAAAGCGAAATCTCCGCGCCCGAAAGGCTGTTTCGCACATCAGGAGTGAGAATCAACAGCTCGCCCGCGAGCTTCTCATAGCGCAGGCGCATTTCCACCTGCTGGCCGGGGTAGGCCCTGGGCGAAAAGACCGGCATGTAGCGCTCGTCGCTGAAATCGGCGCGCCGCCAGAAGGGCTTGTAAAACAGCTTTGCCTTCTGGCCCCGCACCATGCGGTCCAGTAGCACCGATCCGTCCCTGAGCCTTGCGCAGGTGGGCACGTCGCAGGCAAAGCGCAGGCCGTGCGTGCTTCCCGGCAGGGAAAAGTCAAAGTACACCTCGCCCTCGCGCACACGGCCGGAAACCTCCTCCGGCACGGACTCGCCGCGCAGGCGGTAGCCCCAGCGGGCCAGCTCCCAGGCATAGCTGGGAATGTCCAGAATATTCAGGTAGCCGGAAATGCCCGACAGGACGATTTCGTCGTTGATGGGGTCACGGTAATGCGCGGGCAGGCCCTCCAGGCCGCACGCCACGCCCAGAATGGTGCCAACATTGCCCGCGTTGCAGTCCGTATCCCACGAGCACATGGTGGCGATCTCCACGGTGCGCGCGAAGTCGCCCGCGCCGTAGCACATAGCCAGCGCGCAGACGCCGGCGTTGGGGATGATGTGGCACACCCCGCCGTAGCGGTCATAGCCCCACTCGGCCTCCAGCATCGCGCGGCAGGCGCGCCAGTCATGGGGATTGGCGCGGTGGAATGCGCGCACAGCCTCCACCACTGCGGCATAGACGCTTTCCCTCGGAATCTGTGCAAGGCCCGCATCCATGATGGCGTCGATGTCGGCCGTTTCAAACGCCTTGGAGATGCATGCGGCAATAAAGGCTGCGCCGTTGAGGCCCTCGCCGTCGTGGCTGACGGAGGCGGCGGCCCTGGCGTACCGTGCCGCCCGCGCCGGGTCGGCGGGCGCCACCAGGCCCCAGGTATCAATGAAAATCTGTCCGCCGATCTGCTCGGCCAGAGTCTTGCCGTTTTGGCGGACGCTGCCGGACTGCGGGGCGGGCACGCCGTTTTTCAGATTGAGGTAGGCCGTGTGCTCGGTGCTGATGCCGTATCCGCCCCACCAGTACAGGCCAACGCCCTCGCGCGCGTAGTTGAGCCAGGCTTCCGCTACGGCCTGCGCCGTGGGCTCGCCGGCATGATCGTCCAGCGCGCGCAGAAAAAACACCGGGCCGTTGGCGTCGTCGTCGGCGGCAAAATGCTTGTAGTCCTTCACATAGCCGCGGATATCACCGTAGGTATCGCGGATGCGTTCGTAGCTCCACAGGGCGGGCTCCACCGGCGCGCCCAGGCGGATGCCGATGTTCATGCCCAAAAAGCCCGCGTAGATTTTTTGTACATACGCCATGGGTTCCAAGGCCATACAGCCTCCTTCGCTGAAAAAAGGGGAACAGGGAAGGCCCCGTTCCCCCTGAAATCATGGGTTATTGCAGCACGGAGTTGACGTATTCGGTCAGCGCGTCACCGCCGGCGGCGTTGAACTTCTCCACCATCTCGGCAAAGTCATCCACGGGGCGCACGCCGCGCACGATTTCGTTGGCGTACTCGGTGTAGATGGAGGTGACCGCGGCCAGCTGGGGCTGCAGCTCATCGGGAATGATCACGTTGACGTCATTATAGTAGTATTCAGCGCCCAGCGCAAGGCTGTCGGCGGCGGGGGTGCTGAGCACGGGGGTGGCCAGTTTCAGGTCCTCGGGCAGGCCGTCCACGGTGGGGAAGAAGCGCGCCCAGTAGCCGCCCCAGGCATCGGTGAAGGTAATCACGCCGTCTTCCACGGTGTAGTGAACGCCTTCCACGCCCAGCTTGTCAATCATGCGGCCTTCGGGGCTGGCCATGTAGTCCAGAATGGCAAAGGCGGCGTCCTTCACATTCTGCTCGATGGTGGCATTGATGGCAAAGCCGCGCTCCTCCTTGGTCACATCGATGGACTGGAACGCCTGGCCGATGCCCTTGGCCGGAGGCAGGGCCACCAGCTCGGCGTCCTCGCCCATGGTCTGCACCATCTTGGTGTTGTACACCTGAATCACATCTCCCGCGGTGCCCGCGATCAGCGCGCAGTCGCCCTCATAGAAGGCCTGCTCCATGGTATCCCATGCCTTGGTGATGTAGTCGGCATCCAGAATGCCGTCGGCGTAGAGCTGGGCGTAGAAGGCCAGCTTGTTCTTCTCCTGTTCGGTCACCATGGAATAGACGTACTTGCCGTCCTCCTGCTGCATCAGGGTGCCGGTCACGCCGAAAGCATGGTTGAAGATGCTGTCCAGACGGGCCAGACCGCCGTCCACCGTGGTGCCAAACTTGACCACGCCGGCATCCATGAGCTCCTTGAGCAGTGTGGCATAGGCCTCCGGGGTAGGATCGGCCAGGAAAGCGTCCTTGGAGGGAGCCTGGTCAAGGAAGTCGCCGCGGATGACGGGCGCGGAGAACTTGGCCGGCGCCAGCCACAGCAGATAAGGAGAGCTGGCCATACGCGCCTTGGAATGCTCACCCATGAGGTTTTTTACATAGGTGCTTCCTTCGACATAGGAGGTCAGGTCCTCCAGAAGGCCCTCGGCTACCACGGGGGTGTCGGTATTGCCCTGGAAAAAGATGATATCCGGGTTGATTTCGCCCGTGCGGAACGCCAGCGGAACCACTTCCACATAGGTGCCGGCAGGCGCTTCCAGAATGGTGATGTCCACATAGTTGCCCTGCGCGGCCATGCCTTTTTCAATTGCGTCCACCACGGCGATGGTATCGGCGTCATCGGGCGATACGTCCTTGATGAGGATGGATACAGGAACGGGTGCATCCGCTGTGCCGATTTCGGCAACGGCGGCGGTGCTCATCAGCACCAGGGCGGCGGCGAGAAGAAGCGCGAGCCATTTTTTCATTCGGGTTTCCTCCTTGATTGATTTATGGTTTTGGCTGAATCCGCAGCCATTGGGTACGATGGGTTATTCCTTTACGCTGCCCGCCATGACGTCGCGGGTATAGAATTTGAGCACGATGGGGTAGAGCAGCAGAATGGGCACAATGGCAATCACGATGGTGGCTGCCTTCAATGCGCCATAGTCGATTCGGGCCAGCTCATTGTAGTCCATGATGTTCTGCGCGCCGATGAGCGAAACGGTATCCCCCAATACAACAAATTGACGCAGGATCACCTGCAGGGTGGTTTTGGCTTTCTCCGTCAGGTAAATGCTGGCCTTGAAGTATTCGTTCCAGCGCACCACGGCGTAGAACATGGTAATGGTGGCAATGCCGCTTTTGGCCAGCGGAAAGACCATGGAAAAGATCATGCGCACATGGCCCGCCCCGTCGATGCGCGCGGCTTCGTAGATATCCATGGGAACAGCCTGGAAATAGCGCATCATGATGATGAGGTAATACACGTTGACCGACGTGACCAGAATGACCGACCACTGGCTGCCGATCAGTCCCAGCTGCTTTACCAGCAGGTATTCGGGCACCAGTCCCGGGTCAAAGAGCATCATCACAATCAGGAAGGTCATGATGATCTTTTTAAACATCAGACCCGGCTGAATCAGCACATAGGCGGCGCTGGTGGTCAGCAGGATGTTGATGGCCGTGCCCACCACGGTGATGAAGATGGAATTCCACAGGGTGGGCAGAATCACTTTGTTGGAAAAAACGATGTCGTAATTCACGGTGCTGAATCCCGCCGGAATCACGCGAAGGCCGCTCATGGAAGGCGACAGCGCCGGGTCGGAAAAGGACTTGGCCAGAATATTGAGCATGGGAATAAGCATTGTCAGCGCCAGAAGCACCATCACGGCGCTCAATAGCAACTGTCCGAGGGTAAAGCGCCCGCGTTTTTTCATCGCTTCCGCCTCCTTACCACACGCCCGTGCCGGTGAGGCGCTTGCTGGTCACGTGAGTGAGAAGCACCAGCATCACGCCGAACACGCCCTTGACCAGTCCCACCGCCGTGGCCAGAGAGTACTGCCCCTGGCCGATGCCGATGCTGTAGATGTAGGTATCCAGAATTTCGATGGAGCTGTTGACCGCCGCGTTGGTAAAGTTGAGCACCTGGTCAAAGCCGGCATTGAGGAAAAAGCCCAGGTTGAGGATGAACATCGTCACCATCGGCGTCACCAGCGCCGGCAGCACGATGTAGCGCACCATCTGAAAGCGTGTGGCTCCGTCGATGTCCGCCGCCTCATACAGGGACGGGCTGATGCCAAGGATGGTGGTAAAGTAGATGATGGAATCCCATCCCAGCGAACGCCAGCCCTCGGAGAAGAACAGCACCCAGCGGATGGAGCCCTTGTCGGTCATGTAGTCGATGGGGGCGAGGCCAAAGAGACCGCGAATCTGGTTCACCGCGCCGGTTTTGGCAAGAAAGCTGATCCAGATGCCCGCAATCACCACCCAGGAGAGGAAGTGCGGCAGGTAGCTGACGACCTGCGTAAATTTGCGCAGGCGGCCCAAACGCATTTCCGACAGCAAAATGGCAAACAGCGGAAAGAAGGGAAACAGCAGCACATACTTCATCAGGCTGATGATGAGCGTGTTGAGAAGAATGTCCTTCATCAGGGGGGAACCGAACATCATTTCAAAGTATTTGAGTCCCGCCCATGTCCAGGCGCTGCGGCCGCTGAAGTTATAGAAAGCCAACCGCATGTTCCAGATGGGAATCACCCGGAAGATGACAAAGTAGACCAGCGTTGGCAAAAGCAGCGCATAAAGCACCCAGTCCAGCCGCAGGCGGCGCAGGCCGGTTTGCAGGCGCGAGAGGTTGGTGCGTTGCATTCTCCATTCCTCCTTGTTCATGGAATGTCGATATCCATCAGCGGGGCGTGCTGCTGCGCGCCGTACACATCGCGGTCGCCCACGGTGCCGGAGGGCACGCCGCGCAAATAGGTGATTTTGATTCCAAGCGCCGCATCATAGCGGACAAATTCCAAAATGCGCTCCGGCGGCAGGTGGTAGAGCTGTGCCACACTTTCGCGCGTAATGCATCCGCTGTCCACCACCCGGCGGTACTTTTCGGGGTCGTCAAAGAGAATGTCCAGCGTAATTTCATAGGGACCGCTGTTTTTGCTGCGAAGCACCTTCGCCAGTTCGTACAGCCGCATGCCCTCACACCTCCACAAGCTCGATGGGGAACAGGTCGCGCCCGTTTGGCACCTTCAGCAGGTGATAGACGGAAAACGCATATACCGGCCCGAAGGGCACGTCGCTTGGCGCAAAGGGGAAGGCCAGATTTCCGGCGGTGGACTTGCGCCCCTCGTAGCCGAAATGCAGGTAGGAGGACCGCACTGTGGCGCAGATGGCATTTGCCAGCTCCTGATTGGGCGCGATCACCTCAAACATCAGGCCCACTTCATGGGGAAGATCCCGGCAGGGTTCGCATGCACCCATCACCGCATCGATGCCGTAATGATAGAAGTGAATTTGATAGCTTTCAGGAGGTATGTCCGCATAGTAGGCGTGCACGCCGCGCACCACCTCGCGTTCCACTTCCTCCAGACGGGAGATCAGCAGCGGGTCGCGGATGCCCGCCAGCACAAAGGTACGGTACGCCACCGGTCGCGCTCCCTCCAGCTTCAGCGTATAGGGCTGGGGAATCAGCCGGCTGCCCGTTACCCGGACCCGGCCGCCATCAAGTTCGGTAAAGTTACACGCACTTAAATCCAGCAGCATGCCGGGGCCGTGCAGCAGGTAGGGATGATCCTTTTCGTAGAAGGTATGCGCGGCGACGCTTACGCTGGTGCATCGGCGCGAGGGGGCGGCGGGGTACACCACAAAGCCGTCATCTTCCAGAACGCCCAGCATGCAATCCTTCGTGGTACCCGGCTCGCAGCATAGCGCGCCGCATTCCAGAATCTTGCCCAGGTGATAGGCAAGCCCCGCATCGTGCCCGCGCTTTACGCCCACGGCCGCAAAGGGCGCAGGATCGTACGCCCGGCCGCAGATGATGATCTGCGCCCTCTCCAGCGCATCCAATACGGGTTCCATGCCCATTTGCGCCACCACGCCGTTGGTCTGGTTCAGGGTTTCGGGCGTGAGATCCGGTACGTTTTCGCTCATTTTTTCGATTCGGCCCTGCGCCATGGCATCCAGAATGACCTCGTTTGAAATATCGGCCCAGATCACCGCGGTTTTGGGATGCCAGTCCATTTCGGCGCACACCTCGCGGATGATGGACAGAGTCCACTCCGTATGGGTGCGTGCGCCGGACCCTCCCGCCGAGCCGATCACCAGCGGAATATCAAGCTCCTGCGCGCCCTGCATCAGCAGCCGAAGATCCTTTTTCGCAGCCATCCGGCTTACAATGGCTACGCCTGCGCCCAGCTTGTGCGGCCCGGCGTCCGTCGATCCCGCATCCACCACGATGGCGTCCGGCTTTTCCGCCAGTGCCCGCCGGAACGATTCTTGGGGAAATCCGTATCCAAGGATGCCGCAGGGAGAGCAGATACAAGTACGCATAGATGCACCTCGGTTCTTGCGATGTACAAGGCATGTCTGTCATTTTTGATCCTGTCATCATTGTAACAGAGACGATTCCGCATGTCAATAGTTAAACAAATAAACCATTAAAATATCCGCGCCTTTTACACGGAAAGGCGCGGATCGAAAAGACGCTTATTCCTGCGTTTCCCCTCCACCTACGCAAAAGCCGCGCAGCCGGTTCACGGTGCGTTCCAGCGCGTCGCGGCTGTTGCCCCAGGGCTTTTGCCGGTTGCGGTAGTCAAACTTGAGGGTGAACCATTCCAGGTCCTTTTCATCCTGCACAAGGTTGGCCTTTACCAGCGAAAGCAGGCTTGTGGCGAACTCCCGCCGGGCAGAGCCGCTCAGGTGTTTTTGCGCGCGAAAAAGCAGGTCAGCCGCGTGGGGCAGGCACACGCCGCGGGACGCCTGCCATTTTTCACGGAATGCCGCGTCGGTTTTCCACAGATGCAGAAAGGTATAGAAGTAACGCTCCATGTGGCTCTGAATATCGCCGCATATGACGCATGTATGGCACATGTCCTCCAGCTCGCGCGCTACGCCCTCCAGTCCGTCTCCGCCGCCGAAAAGGCCGCGCTTCTCACAGGAGGCGGCGCGTTTTTCCAGCCTCTCCAGCTTTTTGAGCAGCTCCTTGGTATGCGAATCGACCAGCAGCGCATGCCCCAGGCGGTTTTGCATGGCGAAGAGCTGCCCGTGGTGCCGGGCGCAGATGCCCTTTTCGTTCACGCGGATGCGCGCGTCAGGCTCCATTACGCTGCCGCCCAGGCTGCGCTCGATTTCGCTTGCTTCCACCCGGCGATACAGCGCGCAGAGCGGGCAGGCGGTGCCTTGCTCCATCGCTTCCCAAACGGGAATGGTATCCAGATGATATTGCATATTCGGCCTCCGTTCGGTATAATAGGAACAAGCTCATGGTAACAGAATCCGGCCTTAAGCGCAACCTTTCATACCTGTGGCCCCGGTGGCATATCGTATTGCGATACGGTATGCGGGAGGTTGGGCATATGCAGACAGGCAAGCGCGTTTATCCCCGTCAGCGGGAGCCGGGAAAGTGGTTGAGTTACCTGCTGTTGTTTTTGTCGGCGGTGGTGGTCATCTCCGGGGTGGTATCACGCGGCGGGGATCTGACCATTGAGCCGGCTGCTACCGCCACACCCATTCCCACCGACGCTTACTTTGACGAGACCGTGGAGGAGCGGGAAATCACGCTGCCATCCGCCACATGGTATGCGCTGCAGCTGGGTGCTTTTGAAAGCGAAACGGCCGCGCAGGAGCTGGGGCAGCAATTCGTGAAACGCGGTGCGGCAGGGTATGTGTGGCATGATGGGCGGTACCGCACGCTGGCTGCCGTCTATCCCTCGCGGGAGGATGCACAGGCTGTGCGCGAGCAGCTCAGCGAGGCGCATTCTGTGGATTCCTACCTCTACCAGATCGATCTGCCTGCCCTGCATCTTTTGATGAAAGGCATGAAGGGACAGCTGGATATTCTGGAGGCGGCCTTTGCGCACGCCAATGATCTGGTGGCCAATTTGCAGAAAGCCAGCGTGACCATGGACCGGCAGGAAATATCCGGCGAGGAAGCGGCGCAGCTGCTAAACGGGCTGGGAGAGCAGGTGAGCACCGTCACTCTGAGGCTGCAACAGCGGTTTTCCGCACCGAGACATCAGACCGTGGAGGGGCTCATCGCCTGCTTTGAGGACTACGCTTCGTTTCTGGAAACGCTGGACGCCGCCGACAGCGACGCCACCTTCAGCATGAAGCTTAAGCGGCAGACGCTTTCCACCCTGAACCATCTTAAGGGCGTATATGATGCGCTCGGCAATACATAGGAGGTCGATCCCACATGACGATCCGGGAGCTGATTCCCGTGCTGGATGCGCGGGTGCTTTGCGGCGAGGATAAGCTGGACCAGGAGGTCAAGAGCGCCTGCGGAAGCGATCTGATGAGCGATGTGCTGGCCTTTGTCAAGGACAAGACGGTGCTCATTACGGGACTCACCAACATTCACGTGATGCGCACGGCCGAAATGCTGGATATTCACTGTGTGGTCTTTGCGCGGGGAAAGGTGCCCTCGGAGGAAATTCTGGAGGAGGCAAGGGACCTGGGCATCGTGGTGCTGGCGACGGAACACACCACCTATACCGCCTGCGGGCTGATGTACATGGCAGGGATCCGCGGCACCAACGAGCGCACCGGCGCTCATGCGTGAAGGGAAGGGTACGAATGAGCCTGCTAACCAATACCTATGACGTGCACAAAGGCGAGTTTGAAACCGCCGGCGACGCCTCCGCCAGCATCAAGCGCAAGCTCAAGCAGCTCGGTGTAGACAGTGCGATACTCCGGCGCGTGGCGGTCGCCAGCTACGAAGCCGAGCTAAATCTGATCATCCACAGCCTGGGCGGACGGCTCACCATGGAGATGAATCCGGAGCACATCGTGCTGATCTCCAGGGATGTGGGCCCCGGCATTGCGGATATTGACAAAGCCATGCAGGAGGGCTTCTCCACCGCCAGCGAGGAGGCGCGCGACCTGGGCTTTGGCGCAGGCATGGGCCTGCCGAATATGCGCCGCAACGCCGACGGCTTCTCCATTGAAAGCCAGCCGGGCGTGGGCACCACCATACAGATGGAATTCAGGCTGAAATAGCGCGCGGCCTGTTTCGGAGGAATGAGCCATGGACCAGAAGTTTTTCCATTCCGTTCGCCTGGACAAGGAAAAATGCAAGGGCTGCACCAACTGCCTAAAGCGATGTCCAACGGAGGCCATCCGCGTGCGCGGCGGACGGGCGCATATCATTAACGAGCGTTGCATCGACTGCGGCGAATGCATCCGCGTGTGCGATTACCACGCCAAATACGCTCAGACCGATCCGCTGGCCAGCATCAACCGCTTCAAGTATAAGATCGCGCTGCCTGCGCCCTCCCTTTACGGGCAATTCAAACACCTCATCAGCGCCTCACAGGTGCTGGAGGGGCTGCTGAAAATGGGGTTTGATGACGTGTTCGAGGTGGCAGAGGGAGCGGACATCGTCACCCGCGCCATCCGTGAGCGCATGCGGGGCATGGGGCGCGACCGCTACCCCGTCATCTCTTCGGCGTGCCCGGCCATCGTACGTTTGATCCGCGTGCGCTTTCCGGAGCTGATTCCACACATCATCGACGTGCGCCAGCCCATGGAGGTGGCCGCCATGGTCGCCCGCCGCGAGTTCTGCCGCGCGCATGACGCAAAGCCGGAGGAGGTCGGGTGCTTTTTCATCACGCCCTGCGCGGCCAAGGTAACGGCCATCCGCAACCCCATCGGACATGAGACCTCCGCCGTGGACGGGGCCATCTCCATGCTGGAAATCTACGGCCTGCTCTCCAGCCACATCAAGTCAAGCCCCGTGGACGCGGCGCATCCTGCCCGTGCCACCGCCTATGGTGTGGGCTGGGCCAGCAGCGGCGGCGAGGCGGCAGCGGTATGCCCCGAACACAGCATGAGTGTGGACGGGATTGAAAACGTCATCCGTGTGCTGGAGGAAATTGAAAACGATAAATTGCCGGATCTGGTCTTTTTTGAGGGCGCGGCCTGTACGGGCGGATGCGTGGGCGGCCCGCTCACCTTTGAGAACACCTATGTGGCGCGCGGAGCGGTCCGGGCGCTGATGCGCGGATGCGATATCACCCATCCCGATGAGCGCGTTCGCGCCTCCTATCTGACCAAGTATAATCTTCTGGCGGATAAACACATCTCCGCCAACAGCGCCATGCGTCTGGACGACGATATCGTGGAAGCCATGCGCAAGATGGAGCAGATGGAGGACATCGTGCGCAGGCTTCCCGGCTATGACTGCGGAAGCTGCGGAAGCCCCACCTGCCGTACCTTTGCCGAGGATATTGTGCGGGGCTACTGCAACGAGATGGACTGCATCCACATCCTCAAGGAACAGCTCAAGGTCATGGCGCAGAAGATGGTGGAGCTGGCCAAAACAACCAGAGAATAGGGGAATGAACGTATGACCGTGCGGGAACTGATGGCGCTGATCGGCGCCGAAAATCTCAATGATACCGCCCCGCTGGATGCGGAAATCACCTGCGGCTACAGCTGCGACCTGCTTAGCTGGGTGCTGGCGCACGGCAAGCAGGGCATGGCCTGGTGCACGGTGCAGACGCATGTGAACGTGATCGCCGTGGCGGTGCTGATGGAAATGGCCTGTGTGATTCTGGTGGAAGGCGTGGAGGCCGAACCAGCCTCGCTCAAAAAGGCGCAGGACGAGGACATGCCCGTGCTCGCCACCGGCAAGACGGCCTATGAGGTGAGCGTGCTCATGGGGCAGGCGGGCGTACCTGCGCCCGTGGAGTGAGATGGCCGCCTATTGCGACCTGCATATCCACAGCTGCCTGTCCCCTTGCGCCGACGATGACATGACCCCGTGGAACCTCGTGGGCATGGCGCGGGTGAAGGGGCTGGATGTGATCGCCCTCACCGACCACAATACCGCCCGCAACACGCCGGAGGCCATGGCGGCGGGCGAGGCCTACGGCGTGCAGGTCATTCCCGGCATGGAGATCTCCAGCCGGGAGGAGGTGCACATCCTGGGCTATTTTTCCTCCGTGGCGGAGGCACTCGCTGCGGGGGAGGCTGTCTATGCCCACCTGCCGCAGGTGCTAAACCAACCGGCCCTGTTTGGCAACCAGATCATCATCGGAGCGGATGACAGTCCCACCGGGACGCTGGAAAAGCTGCTCATTAACGCCACGGACCTCAGCGTGGAAGAGGTCTGTGCGCTTGTCCGCGCCTTTGGGGGCGTGCCCGTGCCCGCGCACATCAACCGCGGCGCAAACGGCATGATCGGCGCGCTGGGCCTGATGCCCTTTCTGCCGGACCATCCGGTCGTGGAGGTCTATCCAGGCGTCCCCTGTCCGGCCTATGCAACAAAGGGTCGCTTTGTCATCCACTCCAGCGATGCGCACCGCCTGGAGGATATACAGGAACGCATCTTTTCACTGGACACACATCCTACGGCGCGGGATGTAATGCGCCTGCTCAGGGCGCTGGACGGCCGCCAGATACCCCAAAACGGCATTTGACGCGGTGAGGCGCATGCCGTATAATACAGTTACAAGTGAATAGCCGGTGTATCTGCGTGGAAACACGCGGCGGAGACGATTGCCTCCGTCATGGGAACTGGATGCGATTTCCAGACTCACCCGGGAACCGTGAAACGGACGAAAGGACAGGGAAGCGCCGCGGGCTTATGGCCCTACCGGCCGCTTCCAGCCACTGCGCGAGCGGGAAGGCGTCCAAGTAGGATGAAGTCAAGTCGGGAGACCTGTTTACACCGTGATCCCCGGGATGGAACATGCTATGAAAGCCTGGCGAAAGCCGCGTCTTTTGATCGCGCCATCCTGTCAAAGGAATGGCGCGGTTTTTGCGTTTTCCCGCGATTCATTTGTGCAAAAACACAAAGGAGGAATCGAACCCATGAAAACCCGAAAGATCCTGTCCCTGATCTCGGCGCTCATGCTTGCGCTGGCCGCCCCGGCCTCTCTGGCAGAGGGCCTCGCGCTGACCGATATGGCAGGCCGTGAAATCACGCTGGACGCGCCCGCTGCCCGCGTGATCGCCCTCAATCCCGCCGACTGCGAAATTCTTTACGCTCTTGGCGCGGAAGATGTGCTGGTGGGCCGCGGCGAATACTGCAACTATCCCGAAGCCGTGCTGGAACTGCCCAGCGTCAACAGCGGCACGGAGACAAATATTGAACAGATTCTGGCGCTGGAGCCCGATGTGATCGTCATGAGCAAAATGGCCCAGACGGTCGAGCAGGTGGAAGCGCTGGAGGCAGCCGGTGTGCGGGTTGTCATTTCCGATGCGCAGAACATGGCGGGCGTATATGATGCCATCGCCATGCTGGGCGCGTTGACGGGGAAGCAGGAAGAGGCTGCCGCACTTTCGTCCCAGATGCAGGAGGGCTTTGACGCGCTCCGGGAAAAGGCTGAGGATACCGGAAAAACCGTGTACTTCGAGGTTTCTCCCCTGGAGTGGGGCCTGTGGACCAGCGGCGCGGATACTTTCCTGGACGAGCTGGCGCAAATCGTGGGTCTGACCAACGCCTTCGCCGACGTGAGCGGCTGGGCCGAGATCTCGCAGGAGCAGGCGCTTGCGCGCGACCCGGACTACATCGTGACCACCGCGGCATATTACGGCGAGGGCGAGCAGCCCGTGGAGGAAATCATGTCCCGCGAGGGATGGCAGGATCTGAAAGCCGTCAAGAACGGTGCGGTTTACAATGCCGACGCGGATATGACCTCCCGTCCCGGCCCGCGCCTGCTGGATGCGGCGCAGGATCTGTTCGACTTCGTCTATGGTGCGGATGAGGCCGCGCAGCCTGCGGCATGAGGCGTGCAGTCCGCCCGTCCGGGGGGCTTCCCTGGTATGGATACGCCGTGCTGTGTCTGTTGGCGGCGGCCACGCTGTGCCTGTGCGTATCGTTGGGCAGCGTGGCAGTCCCCATCGGGGACACAGCGGCGGCCATCTGGAATGCCGTGTGGGGGCGGGAACTGCCCCAGGGCATTTCCCGCACGATCATTCTGGGTGTGCGTCTGCCGCGCGTGCTGGCCACGGCGCTGTGCGGCGGCGCGCTGGCACTGTGCGGCGCGGCCATGCAGGGACTGCTGCGCAACCCTTTGGCGGACGGGTCCACATTAGGCGTCAGTGCAGGCGCCTCGCTGGGCGCGGTGACGGCGCTGCTGCTGGGCATTTCCTTTCCCGGCCTGCCCTTTGCGGGCACTATGGTGATGGCCATGCTGTTTGCGCTGGGGTCGCTGATTTTGATTCTTTCGCTGGCCTATGCGGCGGACCGGGGAATGAGCACGCAGACCATCATCCTCATGGGCGTGGTGCTGAGCATGTTTGTCACCAGCATTATCAGCCTGCTCACCGCCTTTTCGGGGGAAAAGCTGCGCTCCATCACCTTCTGGACCATGGGCTCGCTCTCGGGTGCAGGGTACACGGAGACGCTGGTGCTGCTGGCTGCGCTGGCGGTTTTTGGCGGCGTGCTGCTTTCCCGTGCGGACGAACTCAACGCCTTTTCGCTGGGTGAGGACGCGGCGCGCCATATGGGCGTGGCGGTGGGACCGGTCAAGCTGGGGGTGCTGGTGTGCGTGGCTTCGCTGATCGGCGTATGCGTATCCGTGGGAGGCAGCATCGGCTTTGTGGGGCTGATCGTGCCGCATGCGGCACGGCTGTTCATCGGGGCCAATCATCGCCGTGTACTGCCGCTGTCTGTGTTCATGGGAGCCATTTTTCTCATGCTGGCGGATTTGCTGGCGCGCACGGTGGTCAGTCCCATTGAACTGCCCATCGGTGTGGTCACCTCGCTGGTGGGAGCGGTGGTGTTTGTGGTGATCTTTTTCAGGAGGCGCAGGCTGTGCTGGAAGTAAAGGGACTCACCGTCGCCTACGAGAGCGGCGACGCCGTGCGGGACGTATCTTTTACGGCGAATCAGGGTGAGTGGATCATGCTGATCGGGCCCAACGGCGCAGGGAAATCCACTTTGCTGGCAGCTGTGGCCCAGTGTGCGGTCTATCGGGGCAGTGTGCTGCTGGAGGGCCGCGACGCCCGCAGATGGAAACCCAGGGCCTTTGCACAGGCCGTGGGCGTACTGGCGCAGACACACGCAGCAGGCTATGCCTTCACTGTTGAGGAATTGGTGACCATGGGCCGCTACGCGCACACGCGCGGCTTTTTTCGCTCGCAGGACCTGGACGGTCAGGAGGCGGTGCGCCGTGCCCTGGACATGACCGGCCTGTGGAACCTGCGCGGGCGCAATGTGCAAACGCTGTCCGGGGGTGAGCTTCAGCGCGCCTTTCTGGCGCAGGCCATGGCCCAGGAGCCACGGGTGCTCCTGCTGGATGAACCGGCCAATCATCTGGATCTGGTGTACCAAAAACAGCTGTTTGAATTGATCGGACAGTGGATGGCGGAAGGGGAGCGGTGCGTGATCTCCGTGGTGCATGAGCTGAGTCTGGCTTTGCGCTACGGCACGCGCGCGGTGCTGCTGGACCATGGGTGTGTAACGGCGGATGGACCGGCGGGAGATGTGCTGGCCTCGGATGCCCTGCGCCGCGCCTACGGAATGGATGTGGCCGGTTGGATGGCGGATCTGGCTGAACGGTGGCGCAAAGTAGCCGACTGCGAAGCGCAAAGCATTCAGACAGGGTAAATGAGGCGGCTGGATTTGTTTTAAAAGCGTGCCTCGTGAAGGGTAGAGGCTTCCGGACAATAATGATATTTATAAGCCGCTTCTCTCAAGAGGCGGCTTTTAATTTTCAGGACCCTATCCGAAGATTTCATTTCGGAATAAACTGGATCAATAAAAAATTATCAATTTTCGCAAAAACGTGATGCAATTCGGTTTGTGATATGGTAAACTGTATACGTTGCGTATTCGGAGGGCATCGTCTTTTGCCCGCAATCAAAACAGAGGAGGTCTTAGGCTGCCATGTCCAATCATAACGAGAAATATGAGAAGCTGGCGCAGGTCATCCGGGAACACCGGGAGCAAAAGGGCGCGCTGATGCCTGTGCTGCAGGCGGCACAGAACATCTTTGGCTGCGTCCCGCTCGATGTGCAGGAGATCATCGCGGACGGGCTGGGCGTTACGCTCAGCGAGGTATACGGCGTAGCCACGTTCTATTCGCAGTTTTCGCTGCAGCCCAAGGGCGAGTACGTGTGCGGCGTATGCCTGGGTACTGCCTGCTATGTGAAAGGCTCACAAAAGGTGTTGGATAAGCTGTGCAGCGAGCTGGGGGTTGAGGTTGGACAGACCAGCAAGGACGGCCGCTTCACTGTGCAGGCAACCCGTTGCCTGGGCGCGTGTGGCCTGGCGCCCGTCATGATGATTAACGACGAGGTGTACGGACGCCTGACGCCGGAGGACATCCCCGATATCCTGGCCAAGTACCGCGCCTCGTAATCCGGCCATGCGAGATTTGAGCATGCATGTTCTGGACATCGCCCAGAACAGTATCAAGGCGGGCGCGGCGCTGGTGACGGTTACCTTTACGGTGAATGAAAACCGGGTTCTGACCTTCTCCGTCCGCGATGACGGATGCGGCATGGCGCCGGACTTTCTGGCACGGGTGACCGATCCCTTCACCACCACGCGCACCACGCGCAAGGTGGGGCTGGGCATTCCCATGCTCAAGCAGAGCGCGGAGATGGCGGGCGGGACTTTTGGCATTGAAAGCGAGATCGGAAAAGGAACCTGGATTCACGCATCCTTTGACCTGTCCAACATCGACTGCATCCCCATGGGGGAAATCTGCGATTCGCTGGTTACGCTGATTGTGCTCAACCCCGAAACTCCGGATTTTGTGTTCCAGGCATTCGCGCCTGAAAAAGAGGCCCTTTTTGACACGCGGCAGGTCCGCGAGGCGCTTGGAGGCGTGAGCCTGGCCGAGCCGGAGGTGGCCGCCTGGATCAAGGAAAGCATTGACGAAGAATTCAAACCGATTTTGGAGGTGTCCTGATTTATGAAATCCCTGGCTGAACTTGAGGCGATCCGCCAAAGGACTCTTGAAAAAGTAGCCATGCGCAAGGAAGGCGACGACGCCGTGCGCGTGGTGGTGGGCATGGCCACCTGCGGCATCGCGGCCGGCGCGCGTCCCGTAATGCTCAAATTTCTTGAGGAAATTCAAAAGCGCAACCTGCAGAACGTGACCGTTTCCCAGACCGGGTGCATCGGTATGTGCCGTCTGGAGCCCATGCTGGACGTCATCATGCCCGGCAAGGAAAAGGTGACCTATGTGCGTGTAAACCCGGACATGGTGCCGCGCATCGTGGCTGAGCACATCGTCAACGGCCGTCCTGTGCAGGAGTACACCATCGGCGCCGCGGAAGGCGAATGAGAACAGAACGCTAAGGAGGAACGAACATGGATCTTTTTCGCGCACATGTGCTGGTCTGCGGCGGTACAGGCTGTTCTTCGAGCGGCTCTGCCGAGCTGATCAAGCGTTTTGAAGAGCAGATCGCCCAAAACGGTCTGGACAGGGAGGTCAAGGTGGTCCGCACGGGCTGCTTCGGCCTGTGCGAGGCGGGCCCCGTGGTGATCGTCTACCCGGAAGGCACCTTCTACAGCCGCATCCGTCCCGATGATGTGGATGAAATCGTTTCCGAGCACCTGCTCAAGGGCCGCATCGTGCAGCATCTGGTCTACAAGGAAAAGGCCGATGAGGAGCAGCATGTCACGCTGGACAACATCGACTTTTACCGTCCCCAGATGCGCCTTGCGCTGCGCAACTGCGGCGTGATCGATCCCGAAAACATCGATGAATACATCGCCTTTGACGGCTACAGAGCGCTGGCCAAAGTGCTCACCGAAATGACCCCCGAGCAGGTCATCAACGAGGTGCTCAAGTCCGGCCTGCGCGGCCGAGGCGGCGCGGGTTTCCCCACGGGCAAGAAGTGGCAGTTTGCCGCCGCCTCCAAGGCGGATCAGAAATACATGATCTGTAACGCCGACGAGGGCGACCCCGGCGCCTTTATGGACCGTTCCGTGCTGGAGGGCGACCCGCATTCCGTGCTGGAAGCCATGGCCATCGGCGGCTATGCCATCGGCGCCAGCGAGGGCTATATCTATGTGCGCGCGGAGTATCCCATCGCCGTCAAGCGCCTGGAGATCGCCATCAATCAGGCCCGTGATTACGGCCTGCTGGGCAAGAACATCTTTGGCTCCGGTTTTGATTTTGATATCTTCATCCGCCTGGGTGCGGGCGCATTCGTCTGCGGCGAGGAAACCGCTCTGATGCATTCCATCGAGGGCGGCCGCGGCGAGCCCAAGCCCAAGCCCCCGTTCCCGGCGGTGCGCGGCCTGTTTGACAAGCCCACCAACATCAACAACGTTGAAACCCTGGCCAATATTCCCCAGATCATCCTCAAAGGCGCGGACTGGTTTGCCTCCATCGGCACGGAAAAAAGCAAGGGCACCAAGGTGTTCGCCCTGGGCGGCAAGATCAACAACACCGGCCTGGTCGAAGTGCCCATGGGCACGCCGCTGCGCGATATCATCTATAAAATCGGCGGCGGCATTCCCGGCGGCAAGAAGTTCAAGGCCGTGCAGACCGGCGGCCCCTCCGGCGGCTGCATTCCGGCCGATTACCTTGATATCGCCATCGATTATGATTCCCTTACCGCCATCGGTTCCATGATGGGCTCCGGCGGCATGATCGTCATGGACGAGGACAACTGCATGGTGGATATCGCGCGCTTCTTCCTGGACTTCACCGTGGATGAAAGCTGCGGCAAGTGCACCCCCTGCCGCATCGGCACCCGCCGCATGCTGGAGATTCTGGAGCGCATCGTGGAAGGCAAGGGCGAGGAGGGCGACATCGAAAAGCTGGAAGCCTTGGCCGAAAACATCAAAGCCACCGCGCTGTGCGGCCTGGGCCAGACCGCGCCCAACCCGGTCCTGTCCACCCTCAAGTATTTCCGTGATGAGTATGAGGCGCATATCAAGGAAAAGCGCTGCCCCGCGCATCACTGCCAGAAGCTGCTCAACTACGAGATCACCGACAAGTGCCGCGGCTGTACGGCCTGTGCGCGCGTGTGCCCGGTCAATGCCATCACCGGCAAGGTCAAGGAAATGCACCATATCGACCGCGCCAAGTGCATCAAGTGCGGCTCCTGCATGGAGAAGTGCCGTTTCGGCGCCATCGTCAAGAACTAATGTCCGCATGAGGAGGAACAGACATGGAACAGATGATTCCGCTTACCATCGACGGCGTGCATGTGGAGGTTCCCGCGGGTACGACGGTGCTTGAGGCGGCGCGTATCGCCAAGGTGAACATCCCCACGCTCTGCTACTTAAAGGATATCAACGAAACCGCCAACTGCCGCCTGTGCGTGGTGGACTGCGGCGGCCGCGCGCTGCAGGCTGCCTGCGTACTGCCGGTGGCGCCCAACATGGTGGTCAAAACCAACACCCCGGCCGTGCGCCAGGCGCGCCGCATCAATCTGGAGCTGATTCTGAGCAACCACGAAAAGAAGTGCCTCAGCTGTGTGCGCAGCCAGAACTGCGAGCTGCAAAAGCTGTGCCTGGATCTGGGCGTGGATAGCGGCGAGCGCTTTGCCGGCGCGCAGAATGAATATGAGCCGGACATGACCTCCGCCTCCATCGTGCGCAACAACAACAAGTGCATTTTGTGCCGCCGCTGCGTTGGCGCCTGCGCAAATGTCCAGAAGGTGGGCGTGATTGGCCCGGTGCGCCGCGGCTTCAAGACCGCCATCGAGAGCCCCTGGGAGATGAAGCTGGCCGAAATGGCCTGCATCAACTGCGGCCAGTGCATCACCGCCTGCCCCGTAGGCGCGTTGACCGAAACCGACAACACGCAGGATGTGTGGAAGGCCCTGGCCGATCCCGCCAAGCATGTGGTGGTTCAGCCCGCGCCCGCTGTGCGCGCCGCCTTGGGCGAAGAATTTGGCCTGCCCATGGGCACCAGCGTGACCGGCAAGATGGCCGCTGCGCTTCGCCGTCTCGGCTTTGACAAGGTGTTCGATACCGACTTCGGCGCGGATCTGACCATCATGGAGGAGGGCACGGAGCTCATCGACCGCCTCAACAACGGCGGCGTGCTGCCCATGATTACCAGCTGCTCGCCGGGCTGGATCAAGTACTGCGAGCACTACTATCCCGAATTCATCCCCAATCTGAGCTCCTGCAAGTCGCCTCACGAGATGACGGGCGCGATGGTCAAAACCTACTACGCCGACAAGGCCGGCATTGATCCGCAGAACATTGTGGTCGTGTCCGTGATGCCCTGCACGGCCAAGAAGTTTGAAGCCCGCCGTCCCGAGCTGGGCCGCAACGGCATGGCCGACGTGGACGTGGTCATTACCACGCGTGAGCTGGCCCGCATGATCAAGGAAGCCGGCATCGACTTTGTGAACCTGCCGGATGAGGACTTTGACAGCCTGATGGGCGAAAGCACCGGCGCCAGCGTCATCTTTGGCGCGACCGGCGGCGTGATGGAGGCTGCGCTGCGCACCGCCTATGAGCTCATCACCGGCACCACCCTCGAGGATGTCAACTTTACTGCGGTGCGCGGTATGGAGGGTATCAAGGAGGCTGCCGTCAAGATCGGTGATCTGGACGTGAAGGTGGCTGTGTGCTCCAGCACCGGCAAGGCCAGCGAACTGCTGGATGCCGTCAAGCGCGGCGAAAAGCAGTACCACTTCATCGAGGTCATGGGCTGCCCCGGCGGCTGCGTCAATGGCGGCGGCCAGCCCATCGTGCCCGCCCCCGTGCGCAACTGGACCAACGTGCCCGCCATCCGCGCCAAGGCGCTCTATAGCGAGGACGAGGCCAAGACCCTTCGCAAGAGCCATGAGAACCCCGAAATCAAGCAGATTTACGAGGAGTTCCTCGGCAAGCCCAACAGCCATAAGGCGCATATGCTGCTGCATACGACTTATGAGCAGCGCGATATCTATCTCTGAGTTCGATCTCCTTTCGCGGCGGCGGTTAGGACGCCTGGCATCTGAAGTTGCCAAGGTATTAAGAGGAAAGAATAAACCAA
>UQEF01000005.1 GCA_900540045.1 uncultured Eubacteriales bacterium
CCAAGTCAAAGAAAGCCTTTGCGGCGCGGGGAAGGTCGTCGTTGCTATGGATGGCCACGCCGGTCAGCAGGCTGGCTTCGGGCCGGTTGGGCTTCATGGCCGTCAGGCGTGCGAGAATGGGACGCAGGCGGCCCGCCTTTTTCACCGAGACCGGGTCGGCAAACAGGGGCGGTTTCAGGTTTTCAGCCAGAAAGGACAGGCTTTCGGGCGGCAGATTGGCATCCAGCACCACCAGCGCCGCCCGGTTGAGCGCCTCCAGCTGCGTGGACAGATAGGCAGGGGTCAGCGCGTCGTAGATGGCCATGTCGCTCACCGCGCCCACGATCTCGCCATCGGCGTCGTTGAGGCACAGATAGGTGGAAGTACGCGCGTTGGGTACGGTCAGGCTGTGGCTCAGATCGATGCCCAGTTCGCGGCAGCTGTGCTGAATCTGCTGGGCATGGGCATCCTCGCCCATGGCGGTCACCATCAGCACCCGTTTGCCAAGGCGGGACAGGTTTTCCGCGATGTTGCGGCCCACGCCGCCCAGCGTGACGGTCACGCGGCCGGGATTGCTGTCCGCCGGTACCAGTGCGCTGTCCGGCGTGCCGCCGATATCCACGTTCACCGCGCCTACCACTGCCACATAGGCGCCCTCGCCCAGCAGGTAACCGCGCCCGCGGATCAGCCCCTTGCGCATCAGGTTGGAGATATGCACCGCCACCGAGGAGCGCGTAATGCCCGCCCGCTGCGCCAGCTCCTGCTGGGAGATCAGAGGATTATCGCGAATCCATGCCAGGATTTCCTGTTCGCGTCTGGTCATGTGGCACCTCGATTACTAAGCATATATTTAATATACACAACAAATGCTTATCTGTCAATGCGATATTGGAACAAATCAACGCAAAGGGTGCTTCTTTTTCAGCCTGCTCGACAGAAAAGGATGAGCTTTTTTTTGAACAAACACAGTTGCGCTTTTGAAAAATGCCCTCTCAAGGTGCTTGTTCATTCCGGCTTTCCTGCTGCTTCGGATGAATGGACCCACCTTTGCAGACGCAGGGCTTTTGTCCGTGGGCGTGCTGAGCTCAACAACAGGCTGGCCTGGGGGCATCGGCACCCTGCCACGGAGGAACCTGCAGCATCAACGAACAGGGCGGGCGGCGCCGGCACTTCTTGAGATGGGGTGTATCAAGCAGGACAAAGCAGAAAAAAGGCGCGGCGGTCCATGGTGAGACAAATCAAAAATTTCCCACAATTATATAAATCGAAATGATTACAATTTATCTGGTATACTGGTGGGCACATCAAAGAATTGATGCTAGAATTCTGATACAAAGAAAGGGTATGCCCAATATGTTCAAGGAGGGAGAAACCGCCATGAAAATGACCTTTCGCTGGTATGGCAGTCAGGCTGACCCCATCCCACTGAAGTACATTAAGCAGATTCCCGGCATGACGGGCCTGATGGGGCTTTTGGACCGGCCTGCCGGCGTGGCGTGGGAGACGGAGGATATCAAGGCGCTGGTGGACGAGGTCCACGCGGCTGGGCTTGAGCTGGAAGTCATCGAAAGCGTGAACGTTCACGAGGACATCAAGATCGGTCTGCCCACGCGTGATGAGTACATCCAACACTATATCGATACGATCCGCAACCTGGCCCGCTATGGCATCAAGGTGATTGTGTACAACTTCATGCCGGTCTTCGATTGGCTGCGTACCGATCTGGCGAGGGTAATACCGGAGGATGGCTCCAATAGCCTGTACTTTGATGAAAAGGACCTGGGGGAAATGGGCCCTCTGGAAATTGTGCGCAGAACCGCCGCGGGCAGCCGTGGATTTACTTTGCCCGGCTGGGAGCCGGAGCGTCTGGCACTGCTGGAGACCACGCTGAAGCAGTACGAGGGCATGACGCCCGACACCCTGCGCGAGCACTTCAAGTACTTCCTGGATGCGGTGATTCCCGTGTGCGAGGAGGCGGGCGTGCGCATGGCCTGCCATCCGGACGATCCCGCCTGGCCCATCTTCGGTCTGCCGCGCATCGCCCACAGCCAGGAGGACTTTGACAAGATTCTCAAGCTGCATGACAGCCCGGCCAACACCGTGTGCCTGTGCACCGGCTCGCTGGGTTCCAACCCCGAAAACGACGTGCCGGCAATCATCCGTCATTTTGGAAAGATGAACCGGATCGGCGCCATGCACGTGCGCAATGTGAAGTACCTTGGGCACCATCACTTCCGTGAGGCGGCGCACCTGTCCTCGGCCGGTGATCTGGACATGTACGCCATCATGAAGGCCATTTACGACACCTGTCCGGATACCTATGTGCGCCCCGACCATGGACGCATGATCTGGGATGAGCAGGGTCGCCCCGGCTATGGCCTGTATGACCGCGCGCTGGGCGCAACCTATCTCAACGGCCTGTGGGAGGCTATCGAACAGCAGTAATCCGCGGCGCGCTGCCCGTTCCCGTGCGGGCGGCGGGCCGGCATTGCGCTTCCCGGCTTCGACTGGCCGGCCATGTGCATGCATACCACCGATGAACCCGTTTGGGTGCACTTTGGCGCGGGAAATATCTTTCGCGGCTTCAGCGCCGGGCTGCAGCAGCGGCTTTTGAACAAGGGCCTGCAACGGAGCGGCATCGTGGCGGCGGAGACCTTTGACTACGATATCATCGACCGGATCCATGCGCCGCACGATTCCATGACGCTGATGGTCGGCCTCAAGCCGGACGGCGAAACGGAGAAGGAGGTTATCGCCTCCATTGCCAACGGGCTGAAGGCCGATTGCACAAACCCGAGGGGCAGCAGGCGTTGACCGGTGTGAAGCTGGGGCAGCCTCAGAGTGTGCATGGCGCGATCCGGCCCATTCTGGAGAACAAGGTCCTCTTTGGCGTCAACCTGTATGAAGCGGGCCTGGCGGAGAAGGCGGAGAGAATGCTTTCCGAAATGCTGACCGGTCCGGGCGCGGTGCGCGCGACGCTGAAAAGGGAACTGCAATAAGGAGGGGCAGGCGTGAGACTGCTGGCGCGGCGTATGCGCGAAACAGGGCGGGAATATGCCTTACGCAATCTGAAGGACAACATCATCCATCTGGAGCTGAAACCCGGCAGCATGGTCAGCGAAAACGAGCTGGCCGCACAGATGGGCCTGTCACGCACCCCTGTCAGGGAAGCGCTGATGGAGCTGTCGAAAGTGCGGCTGGTGGATGTCTATCCACAGCGCGGCAGCGCCGTCGCCCTGATCGACTATGATCTGGTGGAAGAGGCTCGCTTTATGCGCGACGTGCTGGAGGGCGCGGTGGTGGAGCTGGATTGCGATATGCTCACTGAAGACGCGCTTGTCAGGCTGAGAGAGAATATTGCGCTTCAGCGGCGCCACTTGGCCGACGGGGCTATGGAACGGCTCTGGTCGTTGGACAATGCGTTTCACAGCCTCCTGTTTCAAATCGCGCGTAAGGAGCAGACCTATCAGATGATGACCGGATTCACCGCGCACTTTGACCGGGTCAGAAATATGTCGCTGGTCACGGTGAAAAACAGCAAGATCGTGGATGACCACGCGCTGATCGTGGATGCCCTGGCCGCGAGGGACAAGGCCGCGGTGCGCCACTTGATGGCGCACCATCTCAGCCGCTATAAGGTGGACGAGGCGGCGTTGCGCGCCCACTATCCCGCGGAGTATTTCAAGCAGGCAAAATAAGGGGCTTTGGCGGCACCACCGGCGCCGTGGAGGTCAGCCTGTTCAGGGGTACCAGCCATGCCTGGCCGCTGGTTTATCAGGCGACGTCCTTCCTGCACTTTTTTTGTCTTCCCCTTGACAGCCCGGGCAAAGCCTGTTATCATTCCGCACATGGCGATGACGGGAAGAGTAGCTTGCCCGCAAGACCTTCGCAGAGAGCCGCCGGGGCTGGAAAGGCGGCAGGGTCGGGAAAGCGAAGAACATCCCCGAGCATCCGTCCCAAAGGGCAGGAAGCCTCAGTAGGCACGGACGGGCGCGCCCGGTACAGCGCGGGGGGATCAATGGCGTTCCCTTTTGTGAGCGGGACATATTTTGTCCAACGCGGGTGGTACCGCGGAAGGCTTTGGCCTTTCGCCCCGGAGATGCCGGGGCGGGGGGCTTTTTTCATACCCGGCGACAAGGGAGGTTGCAGCTTTATGGAAAGAACGCATTACTGCGGAACCCTGCGCCGTGCGCACATCGGCCTGCAGGCTACGGTGTGCGGCTGGGTGCTGACCTGCCGCGACATGGGCGGCGTCATCTTCGTGGATGTGCGCGACCGCGAGGGCGTAGTGCAGACGGTCTTTGATCAGGCCGTGGCGGATCCCGCCAGCTTTGCACTGGCCGAACGGCTCAAAAACCAGAGCGTGGTGCAGATCACCGGAGAGGTGCGCCTGCGCGACGAAAGCACCTATAACCCCGCCCTGCCCACCGGTGAGGTGGAGCTGGCCGTCAGCCATATGGAGGTGCTCTCCACGGCGGATACGCTGCCCTTTTCCCTGACCGACGAGGAGCCTGTGCGCGAAGAGGTGCGGCTCAAATACCGCTATCTGGACCTGCGCCGCCCGCAGATGTACCGAAACCTGCTCTTTCGCCACACGCTGCTGAGCGAGGTGCAGCGCCTTCTCAACGATCAGGGCTTTTTGCAGGTGGAAACGCCCATCCTGTGCAAATCCACTCCGGAGGGCGCGCGCGACTATCTGGTACCCAGCCGTGTGCACCCCGGCACATTCTATGCCCTGCCCCAGAGCCCGCAGATCTACAAGCAGCTCCTGATGGTGTCGGGTATCGACAAATACTATCAGGTGGCCCGCTGCTTCCGCGACGAGGATCTGCGCGCCGACCGCCAGCCCGAGTTTACCCAGGTGGACATGGAGCGAAGCTTCGTGGACCAGGAGGATATGCTCGCGTTTCTCAGGGATCTGTTCACCCGGCTGTTTGAGCGGGTGATGGGCCGCCCCGTGCCGCATCCCTTCCGGCGGCTCACCTGGCTGGAGGCCATGGACCGCTATGGCAGCGACAAGCCGGATCTGCGTTTTGATCTGCCCATCGTGGATGTGAGCGACATCGCGGGCCGCGCGTCGTTTTCCGTCTTTACGGAAGCGCTGAAAGGCGGCGGCGTAGTGCGTGCCATCAATGTCAAGGGCGCGGGCGCGGTCTTTACCCGCTCCACCATTGAGCTGCTTACCCGCCAGGCCGTTCGCCTCGGCGCCAAGGGCATGGCCTGGATTCTCTATCGCGAAACCGGCGAGATCAACTCCATTCTGCCCAAGTATTTTGAACCAGAGGTGTGGCGGGATCTGGAAATGCGCATGGACGCGCAGCCCGGCGACTTCATCCTCTTCTGCGCCGACGGGCTGGAGGTGGTGCGGCGCGTGCTGGGCGGCCTGCGCCTGAAATGCGCGGACCTGCTGGGACTGACCGACCCTGGCGATTTCCAGTTCGCGCTGGTGACGGATTTCCCCATGTTTGAATACAAAAAGGACGAAAAGCGCTATGCCGCCATGCACCACCCCTTCACCATGCCGTTTCTGGAGGATGTGGAGCTGATGCAGGACGACGAGACCAAACCACAGGTGCGGTCGCAGGCCTATGATGTGGTTCTCAACGGCGTGGAGCTGGGCAGCGGCAGCGTGCGCATCCACCGCGCGGATATCCAGCAAAAGGTGTTCCGCGCCCTGGGCTTTGACAAGGAGGAAGCGCGCGAACGCTTCGGATTTTTGCTGGACGCTTTCCGCTTTGGCACGCCGCCGCACGCGGGGTTTGCCTTCGGCGTGGACCGGCTGTGCATGCTGCTGCTGGGCGTGCCTTCGCTGCGCGAGGTCATCGCCTTCCCCAAGACCAAGGATGCGCGCTGCCCGCTCACCGGCGCGCCGGACTACGTGGACGCCTCGCAGCTGGAGGCGCTCAAGCTGGGTGTGTCCGTGGCCGAGACGGGCAGAGAGGAACACGTACGCACGCTCCGGCGGGAGGCGGTGGAGAACGCTGCCCTTCTGTCCATGCTCACCCTCTCGCCCGGCGAGGAGGAACGCATGAGCCGGGAATTTGCCGCCATCGTGGACTTTGCGGGCGAGCTGGCCGGGCTGCAGCGCGAGGCGCCCCCGCGGCCGCGCACCGTGCCCGAAACGCAGTCCCTGCGGCCCGACGAGCCCGGCGAGAGCCTGCCCATTGATAAGGTGCTCATGAACGCATCTACCGTAGCGGGCCGCCTGATCACCGTGCCCAAGACCTTTGACTGAAAGGGAGGCGCTTTGTCCTATGAAGCCCATACCGGCGCTTTGCCAAAAGACCGTGACGGAGCTGTGCGCCCTGCTGGACGGCGGGCAGATCACCTCGGTGGAAATTGTTCGGGCGTACCTTCGCGCGATTGACGCGCGCGACGGTGAGGTACACGCCTATCTGGAAACCTATCCCGACGATGCCCTGCGCGAGGCCGCGGAGTCCGACCGGCGGCGCGCGCAGGGACGGAGGTTGTCGCCGCTGGATGGCGTGCCCATCGCCGTGAAGGACAATCTGGTCATGCGCGGGCGCGTGTGCTCCTGTGCAAGCCGCATGCTGGAATCCTTCCGCTCGCCCTATGACGCGACGGTGATTCAAAAGCTGCGTGCTGCCGGCATGCCCATTCTGGGCCGCCTCAACATGGACGAGTTCGCCATGGGCGGCAGCACCGAAAACAGCGCATTCGGCGTTACGCGTAATCCGTGGAAGCCGGACTGCGTTCCGGGCGGATCGTCGGGCGGCTCGGCGGCGGCAGTGGCGGCGGGCATGGCCCCCGCGGCGCTGGGCAGCGATACGGGCGGCAGCATTCGCCAGCCTGCCAGCTTCTGCGGGGTGGTGGGCGTCAAGCCTGCCTACGGCATGGTCAGCCGCTATGGGCTGGTCGCCTTTGCCAGCTCGCTGGACCAGATCGGTCCGCTGTGCAAGACCGCCGCGGATGCGGCGCTGGTGCTGGATGGAATCAGCGGAGGCGACCCGCACGACATGACCAGCGATCCCACGCTGGCTCAGCCCTGCGCGGTTCGTGAGGCGCGCGATCTTTCCGGACTGACGGTGGGCCTGCCGCGCGAATGCTTCGGCGAGGGGCTGGATCAGCAGGTGCGCGCTGCCGTGGAGGCCGCGGCGGAGGCGCTGCACAGACTGGGCATGCAGGTTCGGGAAGTGAGCATCCCCTCGCTGCCCTATGCGCTTCCCGCGTATTATGTCATCTCCAGCGCGGAGGCGTCCAGCAACCTGGCCCGCTTTGACGGCGTGCGCTATGGTTACCGCGCCCGCGCCTATGCGGATCTGGATGAGCTGTACCGCAAGAGCCGTCAGGAGGGCTTTGGCATGGAGGTCAAGCGGCGCATCATGCTGGGCACCTTCGCGCTCAGCAGCGGCTATCAGGACCAGTACTATCTCAAGGCGCTCAAGGCGCGGGAGCTGCTGCGCTATGAGGCGGCCGAGGCGCTGAAAGGCTGCGCCGCCCTGCTCTCCCCCGTGGCGCCCACTCCGGCCTATCGTCTGGGCGAAAAGACGGGCGATCCGATGAAAATGTATCTGGGCGATATCTATACCGTGCCGGCCAACATCACGGGCCTGCCCGCGGTGTCCCTGCCATGCGGGCGGTCGTCAGAAGGGCTGCCGATCGGCATGAGCCTGATGGGCGCGCGGGACAGCCTGCCGCTTCTGATGGATGTCGCCGTGGCCTATGAGCGAGCGGCCAGGGTGAACGAAGGGCTGCATCCCTATGACGCTGTGGAAGAGGAGGCGCAGGCATGAGCAAGGCATATGAAATGGTCATCGGCCTGGAAACGCATGTGGAGCTGCGCACGAGGAGCAAGGTATTCTGCGCCTGCCCGAACGTATTCGGCGCGGAGCCCAACACGCATGTATGCCCCGTGTGCATGGGCCTGCCGGGGGCGCTGCCGGTGTTCAACGCGCAGGTGCTGCGCTATGCGGCCATGGCCGGCATGGCGCTGGGCTGCCATGTGCACCACCGCAGCCGCTTCGACCGCAAGAATTACTTCTATCCCGACCTGCCCAAGGCGTATCAGATCAGCCAGTTCTACCGCCCGCTGTGCGAGGGGGGAGCGCTGACCATCCAGACAAGCCAGGGAGAAAAACGCGTGGGCATCACCCGCATCCATATCGAGGAGGACGCAGGCAAGCTTCTGCATGACGAGGCAAACGGCACGGCGCTGGACATGAACCGCTGCGGCGTTCCGCTGATCGAGATCGTATCCGAGCCGGATATCCGCTCCGCCGAGGAAGCGGTGGCCTACCTGCGCAAGCTGCGGGCCATTCTCACCTATACGGGCGTGAGCGACTGCCGCATGAATGAGGGCAGCATGCGCTGCGATGTGAACCTGAGCGTGCGCAGGCCCGGCGAACCCTTCGGCGTGCGCACCGAGATGAAGAACCTCAACTCCTTCCAGAGCGTGGAGCGTGCCATTGAAGCCGAGTACCGGCGGCAGGTGGAGGCGCTGGAGGCGGGGGAGGGCGTGGTGCAGGAAACCCGCCGCTACGATCAGAAGACCGGCAAGACCACCTCCATGCGCCGCAAGGAAAACAGCGCTGATTACCGCTATTTTCCCGACCCCGACCTGCCGGAAATCTACCTCAGCGATGCCGAAATGGCCGAAATTCGCGCATCCATCCCCGCGCTGCCGGATGAGCGCCGCATGCGCTATATGCAGCAGTACGGCCTGACCGCCTATGCGGCCGAGCAGCTGACTGCCGAGCGCTGGCTGGCCGAGTACTTCGAGCGGGCCGCCGGCCTGGCGGAAAGCCCCATGGCACTGTGCAACCTCATTCTGGGCGAGGTCTTTGCGCAGATCACGCTGCGGGATACCGCGCATACCGGGGAGCGCGGCCCGGAGGCGCTGCCCATCGCCCCGGAGCACCTGGCGGCGCTCAGCGACATGATCGGCACGGGCAAGGTCAACAGCTCCACCGGCAAAAAAATCCTGGCTGCGCTTTTCGACCGCGATCAGGACCCCGTCGCCTATGCGCAGGCCCACGACCTGTTCACCCTGACCGATCCCGCGGCGCTGGAAGCAGCCGCGCGGGAGACGCTGGAGAAGAACCCGGACATGGTGAAAACCTATCTGTCCGGCAAAACCACCGTGGAAAAGGCCCTCATGGGCAAGGCCATGGCCCTCACGCGCGGCAAGGCCGACCCGGAGGCCTTGCGCCGAAAGCTGCTGGAGCTGCTGGGAAAGCAGGGATAAAGCCGCAAAAAGACAGGTCTCGCGGAGTTTCCGCAAGACCTGTCTTTTTGCTCTGAGGGCCTCTTACGCCCTTCCCAGCTCCTGCCTGATGCGCCGGGCCACGCCCTCGCCGTCCAGGCCGAAATACTTTTCCAGATAGCTCTGGTTGCCCACCACGCTGCAATAGGTATCGTTCAGGCCCAGACGCACCACGCGGGGACGCGGGCCGGTCAGGCCGCAGACATATTCGCACACCGCGCCGCCGAAGCCGCCCACGATGGTGTGCTCCTCCAGCGTGAAGAGCACGGGCGCCCGGCCGCACAGGCTGGACAGATAGACCTCGTCCAGGGGCTTGACGGTGGGGAAGCTGGCCACGCCGATGTGTAGCCCGTCCGCCTCCAGCAGCCGCGCCGCTTCCACGGCGCTGCCCAGGATGCCGCCGGCGGTGAGAAGGCAGGCATCCGTGCCGGGGAACTGCTCAAGCGCCTGCCCGCACCGGTAGCCCGCCAGCGACCCGTCCGCGTGAAAATGCGGTTCGCCGCCGCGGCCGATGCGCAGATACGCCACCCCCGGCTCGCTGAGGAAGGGGCCCATCACGGCCTCCGTCTCCACGCCGTCGGCGGGAGCGTACACCTTCACGCCCGGCAGGATGCGCAGCGCGCTCATGTCCTCCGTGGCATGATGGGTCATGCCCAGCGTGCCGTAGACGAAGCCCGCGCCTACGCACACGATCTTCACGTTCACCTCGTGATAGGCGCAGCAGTTGCGGATCTGCTCCAGACAGCGCAGCGTAGGGAAGTTGCCGATGGAATAGACCACCACCGTCTTTCCCTCCAGCGCCATGCCGGCGGCCATGCTCATCATGGCCTGCTCCGAAATGCCGGCGTTGATGAAGCGGTCGGGAAATTTTTTCATATAGGGAAACAGCACGCCGAAGCCCAGGTCGCCGGTGACCAGCACCAGCTCGGGGTGGGTCTCGGCGTAGGCTTCCAGGCAGCGGGTGAAGGTATCTCTCATGGCTTGCCGGCCTCCAGTTCTTTCAGCGCCGCTTCATATTCCTCGCCGCGCGCGGTGCGGTAGTGCCACAGCACGGAATGCTCCATAAAGCTCACGCCCTTGCCCTTCACCGTGTCGGCGATGACCATGATGGGCTTTCCGCCCCCCATCGCGCCGCGGGCTTCCTCATAGGCGCGGTGCAGCGCCTCGTGGTCGTGCCCGTCCACGCGAATGACATGCCAGCCGAAGGCGCGCCACTTTTCATCCAGCGGCTCCAGGGCGAGAGTCTCCTCCACCGGGGCCAGGGACTGAATCTTGTTGAAGTCGATGGTCACGATGAAGTTGTCCAGCTTGTACTGATGGGCGATGAGCGCGCTTTCCCAGATAGCGCCCTCGTCGCACTCGCCGTCGCCGATGATGCAGTACACGCGGTGCGTTTCGTGATTGAGCTTTGCGGCCAGCGCCATACCCATGGCCATGGGCATGCCCTGCCCCAGCGACCCTGTGGATGCCTCCACACCCGGCACGCCCTTGTGGCTGACGTGACCGCTGAGGCGGCTGCCGTTCTGGCAGTGGGTGAGCAGCTCCTCCACGGGGAAGAAGCCGCTTTCGGCCAGCGCGGCGTAGATACCAGCGCCCGCGTGCCCCTTGCTCAGGATCAACCGGTCGCGCTCAGGCATGCGCGGATTGTTGGGATCATAGCGCAACACGTCGGCATAGAGCACGGCCACAAGGTCCGCCATGGAAAAGATGCTGGCGATGTGCGACGTACCGCCGCGGCTGGTCATCTCCAGTGCGTGCAGGCGAATCTTGTAGGCCAGTTCCCGGCTCTTTTGGCAGTTCATCGGTTTCCTCCTTGCCGCGCGGACATCTTGCGCCGCACGGACGGTTCCCTGTTGAGGTTCTTCTTCAGTACGCACAAAAGCGTGTCCCAAAACACCTTCGCGTCCAGATGGAAGGACTGGCTGCGCGCGTAAGCCACGCGCATGAGGTTCTTCTCGGCAAGAATCTTTGTTTCGTAGCAGCCTTCCGGGTCGTCGTGTCCCACCAGCTCGTCCAGATTGATCAGGCGGATGGAGCTGGGGTCGCTGATGCCGGGGCGCACCCAGAGGATGCATTGCTCCTGGGGCGTATAGCGCATGGTGTAGCGCAAAAGCTCCGGCCGGGGTCCGATAAAGGACATCTCCCCTTTGAGAATGTTAAACAGCTGGGGCAGCTCGTCCAGCTTGCTGCGCCTGAGCACACGCCCCACCCGCGTCACCCGGGGATCGTCCAGCGCCGTAGTGGAGGCATACTGATCCGCGCCCACCACCATGGTACGGAATTTCAGGATGGAAAAAGGCCGGTTGTGATACCCGCCGCGCAGCGCCCGGTAAAACACCGGCCCCTCAGACGTGCACTTGACCGCTATGGCGATGGGCAGCATCACCGCAAGGCAGGGAAGCAGAAAAACGACCGCCAGCGAAAAATCCAGGCACCGCTTGAGCACCTTGCTGTAAAACGGATGCGTAAGCGGGCCGTCCCAGCGGGGCAGCTGCGTTTGCGCGGCGTCCCGCGTCCGGTCCTTTTCCATGCCTGCGGCCCTTCCCTTCCTGCGCGCGGCGCTGAAACGCCGGCGCAAATTATCGTATCACACCCGGGGGGAGGAAGTCAATTTTTTATGGAAATTCCGAAAAACCGCAAAAGGAGCCGGAAGCGGCGGCGGTGGGTTGCATTCTGATGAAACTATGGTAAAATAACGCCAGGAGAGACAAACATGTGTGCGCGTCGATCCGTCAAGAAGCGATAGGAGGGAAAAGGGACGGTGTACAGCGTAGGCGTCGTTTCCCTTGGGTGCAGCAAAAATCGCGTGGATACCGAGCTGATGCTGGGTATTCTTCGCAAGGCGGGCTACCGCATCACCGCCGATGAGCGCGAGGCGGATATTCTGATTGTCAATACCTGCGGATTCATCGAACCGGCCAAGCAGGAGAGCATCGATACGCTGCTGTCCCTGGCAAGGTATAAACAGGAAGGGAAGCTCAAGCTGCTGGCGGCCACCGGCTGCCTTACGCAGCGCTATGAACAGGCGATTTTGCAGGATATGCCGGAGGTGGATCTGGTGCTGGGCGTGAGCCAGTACCCCATGCTGCCCCGCGCGATCGAGGAGGCGCTGGCGGGCAAGCGGCCCAGCTACTGCGCGCCGGAGCCAACCGTGCTGTGCGGCGAGCGGGTACTCACCACCGCGCCGTATACGGCGTATGTGCGCATCGCCGACGGGTGTGACAACCGCTGCGCCTATTGCGCCATTCCGCTCATCCGCGGCGGGTTCCGCTCCCGCGATATGCAAAGCGTGCTGGATGAAATCCGCGCTTTGGCGGAGCAGGGCGTCAGGGAGCATGTGCTGGTGGCGCAGGACACCTCGCGCTTCGGCATGGATACGCACGGGCGCAGCCTGCTGCCGGAACTGATGGTCCGCGCGGCGGATATCCCCGGCGTGGAATGGCTGCGCGTGCTCTACTGCTATCCCGACGAGGTGGATGATACCCTGCTGGAGGCCATGGCCTCGCGGCCCAACATCTGCCGCTACCTGGATCTGCCCCTCCAGCACGCCGATCCGCAGCTGCTCAGGCGGATGAACCGCCGGGGCGATATCGAGCAGACCCGGGCATTTCTCAAAAAGGCGCGGGGGATGGGCTTTACGCTGCGCACCACCTTTATCACCGGCTTCCCCGGCGAAACGGACGAGCAGTTTGAACGCCTGATGGACTTTGTCCGGGACGTGCGCTTTGACCGGCTGGGCGCGTTCTGCTACTCGGCGGAGGATGATACGCCCGCCGCAGCTATGCCTCATCAGGTGCCGGAGGACGTGAAACAGCGGCGGCTGGACCGGCTGATGACGGAGCAGCAGGCCATTTCACTGGAGCGCAACCGGCTTCGCGTGGGCAGCGAGGAGCGGGTGCTGGTGGAAAGCGTGGGCGCGGACGGCCTGGGCGTGGCGCGCTCCGCGGCCGAGGCCCCGGAGACCGACGGCGTCATCCGCGTGGGCGGCGTCTCGGAAGCGGATATCGGCTGCTTTATCACGGCGCGCATCACCGGCGCCGATACCTATGATCTGACGGGGGAAAAGCTATGAACTGGCCCAATCGATTGTCGCTCCTGCGGGTCGGACTGGTCCCGCTGATCGTGCTGATGATCTTTATCGGCGCGTCCTGGTCCTATGGCGTGGCGCTGGCGCTGTTTCTGGTGGGCGGCCTGACGGATTGGGCGGACGGCTGGATGGCACGCCGCTACAGGATCGTGACCAACTTCGGCAAATTTATGGACCCCGTGGCGGACAAGCTGCTGGTGTTGTCCACCATGATCAGCCTGTGCGGGCAGGGGCTGATTCCCTCGTGGGCCTGCGTGGTGGTGCTCTTCCGTGAGCTGGCGGTGGACGGCCTGCGTCTGGTGGCCATGGAGCAGGGCCGGGTGATTGCGGCTGGCAAGCTAGGCAAGATCAAAACCTGCACGCAGATGGCCATGCTGGTGGCCTACCTGCTGAGCGCCATCGGCTGGCTTCGTGTTCCGGCGCTGAACTGGACGCTTCTGGCGGTGGCCATGGCCATGACGCTGTGGAGCGGCGTGGATTATTTCCGGAAGAACCGCGCACTGTTTGCCGGCGGCCTGCGCTGACCGGACCGGCGTAAAACGATGAAATGATATAAGGAAGGTGAGCGGGGTGACGCGGCTAAAGCAGATCAGCGAGCAGGTGGTCGCCCGCTTCGGGGCGGCACACAGGACCCTGGGTACGGCAGAGAGCCTGACGGGCGGGATGATTGCTTCGTCGGTGGCCGGGGTGAGCGGGGCGAGCGCGGTGCTCATGGGCGGCGTGGTCAGCTATGACCCCCGCGTAAAGCATGAGGTGCTGGGCGTATCCCGGCAGGTGATCGACACTGTGGGCGTGGTGAGCGAGCCGTGCGCCCGGCAGATGGCCGAGGGCGCGCGCCGCGTGCTCAAGGTGGATGTGGCGGTCAGCGCCACGGGCGTGGCCGGGCCCACCGGCGGCACGCCGCAGACCCCGGTGGGTACGGTGTTTCTGGGCGTGAGCGGCCCCAAAGGCACGCGCGTAGAAGAATGCCATTTTACCGGGGACCGGGCGCAGGTGCGCGCACAGAGCGCCGCCCGCGCGCTGGAGATGGCGTTGGAGGCCCTGGAGTAGGTACGCCGCCCGATACGAAGCAGGACGAAAGAGGGGTTTATGGGAAGATGGCCAAGAAAGAAACCGTCAAAAAGGAAATTGTGAAAAAGGACGAGCTGCGCGAGGAGAAGATGAAGGCGCTGGAAAATGCGCTGACCCAGCTGAACAAAACCTACGGCAAAGGCAGCGTGATGAAATTCAGCGACAAGGTTGCCGATACCAACCTGCAGGTCATCTCCACCGGGTGCCTGGATCTGGACATGGCGCTGGGCGTGGGAGGTCTGCCGCGCGGCCGCGTGGTGGAGATCTACGGTCCGGAAAGCAGCGGCAAGACCACCGTGGCCCTGCACTGTGTGGCCGAGGCGCAGAAGGCGGGCGGCGTGGCTGCATTTATCGACGCCGAGCATGCGCTGGACCCCGTATATGCCAAGAAGCTGGGGGTCAACATCGACGATCTCTATATCTCCCAGCCCGATACCGGCGAGCAGGCGCTGGAGATCTGCGAGGCGCTGGTGCGTTCCGGCGCGGTGGATATTGTGGTCATTGACTCCGTGGCCGCGCTGGTACCCAAGGCCGAAATCGAAGGCGATATGGGCGACAGCTTCGTGGGCCTGCAGGCCCGGCTGATGAGCCAGGCGCTGCGCAAGCTAACGGGCGTCATCTCCAAGACCAATGCCGTGGCCATCTTCATCAACCAGCTGCGCGAAAAGGTGGGCGTGATGTACGGCAACCCCGAAACCACCACCGGCGGCCGCGCGCTCAAGTTCTATGCGAGCGTGCGCCTGGATGTGCGGCGGGGAGAGCAGCTCAAGAACGGATCTGAGGTGATCGGCAACCGCACCAAGGTCAAGGTGGTTAAAAACAAGGTGGCTCCGCCTTTCAAGGTGGCCGAGTTTGACATCATCTATGGCGAGGGCATCAGCAAGTTCGGCTCGCTTCTGGACATGGCGGTGGAGCGCGACATCATCCACAAGAGCGGCGCCTGGTTCTCCTACGAGGACCAGCGCATCGGCCAGGGCCGCGAAAACGCGCGCCAGTATCTGCGCGACCATCCGGAGCTGGCGGACCGGATCGAGAAGATCGTGCGCGAGGAAGCGATGGCTGCCGCATCAAACAATGCGGCAGAACCCCCGGCCGCCGCAGCATCGGAAGAGGAAGATCCCGATTTGGCCCTGATGGACGAAATCGAGGAGTAACCGCACCATGAATCAGGGCCCCGGAACGCAGGCGCATCCGGGGCCTTGAACATAGGGCCTGCCATCGTGGGCCGTCGGGAAGGAAGGATGCACCATGACAATTGCCGCCGGAGTATCGCGCAAATATGTTGCGCTGTTCTTAGCGGGCTTGGGCGCATGGGTGATCAACACCCTGGCCGTCTTTGTGGGAGAGTCGGCGCAGGACGCGGCCTGCATCGCGCTGCCGGTCGTGTGGTTGCTGCTGGCCGTGTGGCTGCGCACCGGCGGGCGCTGGACGGAACGGGCGCTCACCTCACTGATTCTGACTGCTGGCTTTTTGGTGGGCCTGGGCTTTATCCTTCAACTACCGTATGATTTCAGCTGGCATGATCTGGCCTCATACGACGCGAATTTGGGCGGGGAACATAGCCCGGATGGTCACCTGGGTTATATTGCCTGGATCGTAGAAAACGGGGCCCTGCCTATTATGGATCCGCGCGAAAACGGGTACAGCATATTATACAACCCACCCCTCTATCACCTCATCCAGGCGGGATTCATGCAGTTGAACCTGTGGCTGGGGGTTGCTGAGAACGTGGCATTGGAAAATTTGCAGGTGGTCACGCTCTTGTTTGCCTCCGCCTGTCCGCTGGTGGCGGTGGACCTTATGAGATTCCTGGGCGTCAGTGAGCGGGGCGTGCGCGTGGGTGCGCTGGTTATGGCGTTTCAGCCGTCGCTATGGATCTTTGGTGCGACGCTGAACAACGACATCCTTTCCATTTTGTGCATCTTGGTCTGCATCCTCTTTACCGTACGGTGGGAACGCACGCGCCGCATGGGCGATATTCTGGGGATCGCCCTTTCAATGGGGGTGGGCATGGCTGTCAAGCTGTCCGTTGGACTGCTCATTCCTTGCGTGGCGGTGGTATTCATTGTTGCATTTTTCCGCGATCTGAAGCGCTGGAAACGGTACGCGGGCCAGTTTCTGGCTTTTTTGGCGGTAAGTGTGCCGCTGGCGGTGGCTTGGCCGTTGTATCATTTGCTAGCGTTTGATATGCCTCTTAACTATGTACGTTTGTCTCCTGAGAGCCTAAATGTGGGACATTTTTCCCTGTGGCAGCGCTTTGGCATCCCAGACTGGTTTGCCCGGCACGAACTGTTTTTTACCGGTGTGCGCAAAACGGACCACAATGTGTGGATGCAAACCTTCAAGACTGCCGTCTTTGACGAGCTGACGCTGTTTGGCAAGGGAACAACCATGTGGTACGTGGCTTATCTGCTAATGGTGCTATTTGCGGTGCTGCTGGTGGTGGAGCTGGTTTTGTTCGCCTATGCACTGGTAAAGCGTCCTTCCGGAATGTCAGGGCTTTCGGCCGGATTCCTGGGCATGTACTCAGTGGTGCTGGTAATCTATTACATCAAGTTCTGTCTGGACTATCCCTATATATGTACCTTTAACTTCCGCTACGTGATGCCGGTGCTGCTGTTTGGCGCGTTGGGGGCAGCTCTGTGGCGGGAACGAGCACGGAAGTCGGGATGGCTAACGTGGTTGATAGGATTGTTTGCTATGATGAGCGTAGGGGTCTATGCTGCTTGGTTTTTCCCTGGTGCGGTGGAGGTGCTGGCTGCGTTCATTGGTTGACAATCTTTATGAAATGCGGTATAGTTACACCAGATAAACAATTCAAAGGGGGACGTTGCCCCAATCAAGCAAGGAGGTTCTTTCCGCATGAAACCCATCGAACAGACTCGCCGTGAATTTCTGCGCGCTGCTGGCAAGGGCGTGCTGGGCGCCGCCGCGCTGACCGCCATCCCGTCCGTGCTCAAGCCTGCATTGGCTGAAACCGCGGCGGCTCCCGCCTATCCCTGGACCTACCAGCAGGTGGACAAGGATGCGGTGCTCAAGCACACTTATGACTGCTTCTACTCCCATGGCGGCTGCTGCGCGGCGGTGTTCGCCGGCATCATGGAGACCATGGGCGAGGCCTATGGCGCGCCCTACAACGTGCTCAACGGCAAGATGTTCGCCAATGGCGCGGCTGGCTACGGTGTGGCCTCGCTGTGCGGCTCGCTGGGCGGCGCCTGCGCGGTGATCGGCCTGTTCTGCGAGGCGGAGGATGCCCGCGCCCTGCGCGATCAGCTCTATGAGTGGTACAAGGTAGAGCCCTTCCCCACCTATCAGCCCGAGATCGAATCCGTCACCACGGTTGCCAATTCTGTGCTGTGCGCGGATTCCGTGGGCGCGTACATGGAAGCCACGGGCTACGCCATGAGCGATCCCGGCCGTCTGGCCCGCTGCGCCGGCCTGAGCGCCGAGGTGGCCGTCAAGACCATCGAGCTGCTCAACATTCACTTCGGCTTCGAGGCCGCTCCCGTCGTGGAGGAAGCGCCTGCCGAGGAAGAAGAGACGCTGGGCGAGAACGAGTACATCGGCGTGGGCACCAGTGAAATCGGCGGCGAAATCAAGGTGAAGGTGACGATGGACGGCGACAAGATCGCCAAGATCGAGGTCCTCAGCCACAACGAGACCGCCGGCCTCGCTGATCCTGCCCTTGAGCAGATCCCCGAAGCCATCATCGCGGCTCAGTCCACCAGCGTGGATGCGATCACCGGTGCGACCAAGACCTCCGAGGCCCTGATCGCGGCGGTGAATGACGCGCTGTCTCAGATCAAGTAAAACCATACGCGCCGCCGCGCTCCCCGTGAGGGAAACGCGGCGGCGTTTTTTTATTGGGTTCCGTTGGCTGCGGGTGGGACATCAGGCCTCGGCCGGCTTTTTGGGCTTGACCAGCCGCGCCAGCTGGGCGGCCACCTCATAGAGAAGAATCATCGGGATCGCCAGCATGCACTGGCTCACCGCATCCGGCGGGGTGAGGATGGCGGCAATGATCGCAATGACCAGAATCACATATTTGCGGGAGTGCGCCAGCTTCTGATAGGTGACCAGGCCGCGCCGGGCCAGCATATAGACCACCACCGGCAGCTCAAACATCAGCCCGAAGGGCAGCACGAAAGACAGCACGAAGTTGAAGTATTCCTTCACCGACCATAGCGTGGAGGCCACACCGTCCGCCGCCGACCAAAACAGGTCGATTGCCATGGGAAATACCAGGCAGTAGCAGAATGCCACGCCCCCCACAAACAGCAGCAGCGCCACAAAGAACAGGGCGGCAAACAGCCGTTTCTCCTGTGGATACAAGGCGGGGGCGACAAATACCCACACCTGCCAGATAATCACCGGCATGCCTGCGATGACCGCCGCGATCAGGCAGACCTTGAACTGCATCATCAAGGCCTCGGATACGCTGGTGGTGATGACCTCGATGCCGCGCGCCCGCACCGGCGCCAGCACGAAGTCCACCAGCGGCCCGCAGAGCAGATAGAAAAACAATACAAACAACACCGCCACCGAAGCGACGGACACGATCAGCATCCGGCGGATGGCTTTGAGGTGGACCGAAAGGGCCTGCTTTTTATCTGTGTTCATAGAAGGTTATTTGGCGTCCCCGCCCTTGTCCTCTTCCTTCCTGGCGGGCTCGTCGTCGGCTTTGACTTCCTTTTTGAAATCGCGGATGCTCTGGCCCAGCGCCTTGCCTACGCCCGCCAGCTTGCCGCCGCCGAACACCACCAGCACGATGACCAGAATGACCAAGATCTCCGTAATACCGATGCGCATAAGCTATTCCTCCTGTTGGGGTTGATCTTTCAAGGTGTGTTCCGCAGCTTTGGATGCGTCATCCAGCGCGGTTTTGACATCGTCACGCGCTTTTTTCAGCTCCGGACGAGGATCGGCTTCCTTAAGAGTGCGTTCAAGATCGCGCGAGGTTTTGTTGAACTCGTCAATGGCTTCGTCCAGACCGGTTTCTTCCTTAAATTCATCAATCCAGCGCTTCACGTTCCGTACGCCACGGCCCAGCGCGCGCGCCACCTTGGGCAGGTCCTTGGGCCCGACGATTACAAACGCGACCAGAAGGATCAGAATCAATTCGGAAAAACCGATGTTGAACATGGCAGGCCTATCCTCCGCGATTACTAACGACTGACTGTATTGTAACAAACTTCGACCGGAAATGCAACCGGTCCACGGCGGCGCAGGCAGGCGGAGGCCTGCCCGCGGGCAGGGGGAAAGCCCCTGTTTCGGATGCGGCCTGCTTCCGGACGGCGGACGGGGCTGGCTGCCGCAAAAATGAGAAGGCAGGGGAAGGCGCTTCGGCTTGCATATCTTGGCGAATTGGGGTACAATAAATCATACTATGGAAAGGAACTGCCCCTGCGGCCGTTCGGAAAGGATGAGCGAACCTCATGCACGTGTTTCACCCTCCGCAAAGCGTGAACGGTCTGCCGCCGGAGAACACCTTTTATGTGGCCGACAGCGCGAATATGACCGTCGCGGATGGGTTTTTGATTCCGACCTATCATCCCTACCTGTTCCCCGACCGGCCCATCAACCTGTTTATGAGCATTCGTTCCAAGGGCCCGGGACGGGATATGCTCATGGGTGCGCTGCTGGCCCGTGCGCAGCAGATCAGGGAGCAGACCCCTCAATGGCCCGCGCGGCTGTTTACGCAGGTCAGCCCGCAGGATACGCCGATGATGGCCTTTTATATGGAAAGTGGCTTTGACGCCAACGATGCGCTGGACGTGGTGGCACTGGGCGTGCCAAACGCCCGTCCCGCCGCCCCCATGGGCTACGACATGGGCTATGTGCCCATGAGCGACCCGGCGGAGAGGCAGGCGTTTCTCATGCGTATGAACACCTACCGGCTGGATGCGTGGTCGCCCGCGATGCTTCAGCGGTATATGAGCTTTCCGCATTTTATGGCGCTGTATATGAGCCGCGGCCCCGAGGTGGTGGGCGAGATCGCCTTCACCGGCGACGGGCAGGCTGCCAAGCTGATCGGCCTGTACGTATCGCCCAACTACCGCCGGCTGGGGCTGGCGAAGTCGCTGATCGCGGCAGGTATGAAGATTTTGGCCGAGAAGGGCGTCAACCATGTGGAGGCGGACGTGATCCGCCGCAATGAGCAGCAGCGGCTGCTGGTTGCCAGCTGCAGCGCTACCTTTGTGCGCACGGCCTGCTATTATCCCGGCATGAACTATGACTGATATTGCCCTGGGGGATCAAGGCATGAAGATACCCTACCGGCTGGTTCGCTCTAACAGGCGCACCCTTTCGCTGACGATCGAAAGCGGGGGTGCGCTTGTTGCGCGTGCGCCGCTGTCTATGCCCATCAGCCAGATTGAGGCATTTATCGAGCAGAAGCGCGGGTGGATTGAACGAAAGCGTTCGGAGGCTGCACAACAGCGTGCCCCGTTTGTGCCTCGGGACGGAGCGTGCCTTCCCTGGCTGGGGGGCGAGCTGCGCCTGAAGTTTTGCGGGGCGCCGTTTTGTTTGGACTTCGACGGATGGCTGCTGGTTCCCCGCGGCGGTGATGCGCGCGCCCTCCTGCGGGACTGGCGAAAACGCCGTGCCGGCGAGGTGCTTACGCCCCGCGTGCGCCTGTGGGAAAACCGTATGGGCCTGAACGTGCGGAGCATAACCTATACGGCGGCGAAGCGCCGCTGGGGCAGCATGAGGGCCGACGGCTGCCTGCGCCTGAACGCGGCGCTGATGCACTGCCCCATGGCGCTGTGCGATTATGTGATCGTGCACGAGCTGGCCCATCTGACCCATCCCGATCATTCGCCTGCGTTTCATGCGCTGGTGCGGGCTGCCCTGCCGTGTGCGGATGAGCTGCGCGCCCGGATGCGGGCGTTTGCCGGCGTTACCACGCTGCTTGCCGCGCCCAAGGAGGACGATGCATGACCGAGAAACTGAATCATGCGCGCGTGCCCAGGCGATTTTATATTTTGACGCTGCTGATCTTTGTTCCCATCTTCTACTGCCTTCTGGCCATCCGGGCGCACTGGTATGGCTGGGCGATCACGGTTGTGGCGTTCGCCGGGCTGGTGGCCATCCGCCGCAGCCGATTCTGGCGCGGGTGGCATGCGCCGCTGTGCTTCGCGCTGGCTTTTCTGGCGGCGTATGCGGGACTGTCCCTCAGCCGGCCCCGATGGGACGTATCCCTGCCGGGGCAGATTGGCGGGGGCACGGTGTGGCTGTTCACCCATCTGCCCGCGGAAGAGGAAGTGACGGCCGGCATGATGGGACTGTCGATATGGCGGCCGCCGGAAGGATACCGCATGGAAACCGTGCAGCTCCCGGCAAGCACCATGGAGGCACTCATGTCTGAGGGGGAGAAAAGTGACTGGGCCGTTTTGCAGCTGCATGGCGGGGCGTTTGTCAGCGGGGTGAACGACCTGTACCGCATGATGGCGGTCCGCTACAGCAGCCTTGCGGGCGGAGCCTGCGTTTACACGCTGAATTACCGCCTGTGGCCGCAATATCCGTATCCCTCCCAGCAGAACGATGCCATGGATGCCTGGGTCTACCTGACCGGAACGGCGGGTTATGCCGCGGACCACATTTTCGTCGTGGGCGACAGCGCAGGCGGCAACCTGGCGTTGTCCCTGACCCTTCGCCTGCGCGACGAGGGGCGGGAGCTTCCTGCCGGCATCGTGGCCATGTCGCCCTGGGCTGATCTGAGCAATTCCGGCCCGTCACATCTGTACAATGCCACGAAGGATCCCAGTTTCGGCGTGGAGCCGGACCAGTGGGACGGCTCCACGCCCGTGGGCGTGGATACCACCTATCCCGACGGGCTGAACGCAAAGACGCCCTACCTCTCGCCCAGCTTTGGCGATTACGCGGGCTTCCCGCCCATGCTGCTGCAGGCGGGGGACCTGGAGGTGCTGCTCAGCGACAGTCAAATGGTCTATGACAACGCCATAGCCCATGGCGTGGACTGCACGCTCACGGTATATCCGGGCATGTTTCACGTGTTCCAGGGATCGCTGGACCTGCTGCCGGAAAGCCGGGCTGCGTGGGAGGAGGTCGGAGCGTTTCTTGCGCGGGTGATAGGGGAGTAACAGAATAAGCCCGACTTTTAGCCGGGCTTTCTTTTGCGCTATTCCTCTTTGCACGTCGATACGGCCTGATCAATTTGCCGCGTCAGAAACAGGGAAGCCTGAAGCAGACGACTGCGATCTGTTTTCGGGCTGGCGCACCAGAATTCGGCCGTGAACATCCTTACGCCCATGCTGTAAAGCGCGTGCACGCAGGGAACGTATTCCGTATGCCCATCGCCGAAAAACAGATTTCGATACACGTTGGGGCGCGTTTCCTTGAGGTGGGCAGCTAATATATGTCCTTTGCCGCCTTGAGATCGGCATCCATATCGCTTCCGTAAAGCAGATGGGCATTCTTGAGATTCCCGATATCCGGATAAATACCAAGGGTAGGGCGATGCTACACAGTCCACATAGGTCATTGCTTTTGAAACGGTATCCATAAAGGACGTTTCCATGGTTTCAAAGCCAAGCATCATGCCGTATTGCTTTGCCATATGAACGCACTGAAACAGGTTTTCCAGAAACCATCCACGGGTACTGTCGTCCGCCGTTTCGTAATATACGTCGTAGCCGGCCAGCTGAATGACACGCACACCCAGGTCTCCGGCCAGTTCGATCGCACGCCGCATGATTTCAAGCGCCTTGTTTCGTTTGCACGTATCATGTGAGCCGAGCGGATAGCGCCTGTGGCCGCTTAGACACATGGTACTTATGGGGTTTCAATCTGAAAGGAAAGGTTCCGAAGCGAGGCCCGCTCTTTCTTGTTCATGGTCAGCCGGTCCAGCCTGGGCTGCGATTCATCAATGCTGATTTCTAACCAATCAAAGCCGCAGATGTGAGTTTCCATCAGCGTTTGTTCCCAGGTCAGAGTGTCCGGCAATGCTTTTTCGTACAGCCCCAGTCTGTAAGGCTTCGTCATTGGCACCGGTCATGCGCGGCTTCGTTCTCGTAGGCTACAATGCGTTTCGCCTTGGGTGCAGAAGGGGGGCCGTCCTGGTATTCCGCGCCAAGCCAAATGCGCAGGAGAGACTCCATCACTTTTTCATCCAAGGTAAAGGGACCGAAGCAGGCTATGTTAGCGTTGTTGCTCTTTTCTGCCCGCACCGCTGAATAGGCGTCGCTGATCAGCGCGGCATAGACGCCGCGCACCTTGTTGGCCGCAATCGACATGTCAATGCCTGTCCCGCAAATCAGGATTCCGCGGTCTGCCTGACCGGACACAATCATGTTGGCTGCACGAATGGCTGTATTTGCATAGATTGGGTCTTCACCGCGCATATCTACCACCGTGATGCCCATACTTTCACACACATCTCGCGCGATGCGCGCGTGGGTGCCCGCGTTGGGATCATAACCAATGACCACCCGCATATCCATCTTCCTTTCCCATGTTCTCACAGATTCGTTGGATGATCTGCCACGGCTCATCATGGCTGCAAAATCTTCGCGCGTGGGCGCAATGTCCATCAAACTGCGGCGGGTTACGGCTACCGCTCCGGCTGCTGTGGCGTATTCGCCGGCAGACCATAGGTCCTTGCCGTCCATCAGGGCGGCGATGAAGGCACCGTCGTAGGTGTCGCCGGCCCCGGCGCTGTTCGCTTCCTCTACCCGGTAGCCGGACAGGTGCCGCTGCTCGCGCCTGTAAAATACATAGCTGCCATTGTTGCCGTCCTTGAGAGCGAAAGCCTTGTTATACGACAGCTGCTGGCAAACCGCTTCTTCGCTTTCGCCGGGCCGGACGAAAAGCGCCGCTTCGCCGCGACTGGGCAAAAAGCAATCACACCGCTCCAGAAGCGGCATGGCGCGTTGGAGGTAGGTATCGCGGTCGATGACCTGGGGTGGAAATTGAGGGCAAAGCTGATGCGCGTTTCCTGTGGAGCCAGCGCGATCACCTTGTGATGGGCACGGGCCGACGATTCGCCGATAGACAGGGCAAAACCGGAAAGGTGAATCCAGCTCACGTTTTTGAGCAGTTCCTCACACACATCGTCCTCACAGCAGGTGGCGGCAGAGTGAGGAACGGTTTTCGGCATGTAAGGGAAGCGTACGGCTTTTCCTTCGCAAAGGATTCCGTATGCCGCATCGCAGGCGGCGGCACAGCCTCCAAGCTATGGGTGCAAATTCTGGCCGACATTACGGGCGTGAAGCTGGAATGCATGAGAGACGGCGTGGAAGCGCCGATGGGAGATGCCTTTATGGCCAGCGTGGTGGGCGGTGTGTTTGCCGGCTTTGAGGAGATTGACAGCTGGACAAAGTCCTATATGGTCTTTTGCCCCAATTGGCAGAATCATGAGCTGTACAATCGCTATTATGAAATCTACAAGCATGTCTACACCTCCGTAAAGGACGATATGCATATGCTTGCCGGACTGGGGTTCTCCTTTGAATAGCAATGTTCCCGCCCGCATGCGCTTCCGGCGCTGTGAAATGGATGTGTTTGGAATGGACAAGCTGCTGGTACGCATGCAATTCATGCTTCAAAGCCTGCCGAGGGCTGAAAAAGCTGTTGCGGAATACATGGCCGCCCATGTCGCGCAGATGTCCGACATGACGCTGTCCATGCTTTCGGACGAAACGTCCGTAAGCGAGGCGACCATTTTGCGCTTTTGCAGGCAGCTTGGGTATTCCTCCTACATCCAGCTGCGTCAGGCCTTTGCCGCCAATGAGGATCATCCCGATTCGCCCGAACCCATCAGTGTGGCGGATGCCATGCCTGCCATTACCGCCAAGCTCATTCAGTCTGTCAACCGGTCGCTGGAAGATATGAACGCATTCATCTCCGGCGATTATGACCGGGTGCTGGCTGCAATTTTGGGGGCGCGTTCCATCTATCTCTTTGCCTCCGGAGATGCCGTGACTTCCTGCCAGTATGCATGCACGAAGTTTAATCGCGTGGGACTGTCCGCTTTCGTGTGCGCGGATGTGTTTTATCAGTACGAAACGGCCATGCGTCTGAACGAATCCGATGTCGCCATCGCGCTGAGCAATAGTGGCAGGTCTACCAATGTGGTCAACGCCATGAAGATCGCCCATGAGCAGGGGCCTTTACCTGTTGTATCACGCAGGGGGGACGTTCTCCGCTGACAAAGTACTGCGATATCTCACTGTACTCTTCGTCGGTCGATATGAGTATCGGCCGTGACAGCGTAACCAAACGCATCGTGGAAATGATTATTCTGGAGGCGCTGTGCCTGGGCGTGATCAATAGCGGCCCCAACGACTACAAGCAGATGCTCCAGAACACCATGCTCTCTTCGGAGATGAACAAGCTGTAGGCAGATAAGCAAAAAGAGCGGGACGAATAGCCGTTCCGCTCTTTTTGCGCCGGCGCGCGCTTAGTTTTCTCCGTCCTTCACCACTTTGTCCACGGCGGCCTTCACATGCTCCGCCGCGTCATGCACCACCTGCTGAAAGTCCCCGGAAAAGCCCGGCGCGTTTCGCTCCACATGAATGCGGTAGCCCAGTGCCAGTGCCACCGCCAGCCCGGCGACCGCGACCCACGGCGCGCTGACCGCCACGAGCAGCGCAAAGGCCAGAGACAGGTTGACAATGGGGATGTCTCCCTGATGAACCATGACGCGCGTGCGATACAGGAAGCTGAACCAGCGGGTCTGACCGCTCTGCTTCTCCTGGGATGGATAGGGACGCTGTTCCGACATAACCGGCTCCTCCTTAATGGGCGTTTTTCTGGATTGCGGGTTCATCATAGCACAGGCCCACGCTGGATGCTTTGGGATTTGGTTTGGATTGGATGAGAAGCATATGAAAATCTCATGGAAAACCGGCAGTTTGTGGTTGAAATGTGGAAAAGGGGCGCCTCGACAGTGGAAAACGCATGGAAAACCGCAGGATTCGCGCGAAGTTTTCCTTGTGCCTTCCATACGCACTCCATAACGGCGTCTACACAAGAGGAAAAGATAAGGAAAAGTTTTTTGGCCATGGAAAACCATGTGGAAAATGTTGCAAAATCATGTATTTTCGCACTTTATCGCATGTTTCGACAGCGTTGATAACTGCGAAACTGGAAAATATTACACTTTATAAATCAATATTTAGTGTTGACTTTATCCGATGAGCACAATATAATGGTGGTGCTCGCTCAAAAAATCCCCTTGTTTTGGGGGAGGCGGCCGACACGTTATGTAACAATTTATGGAGGCATCGGGCACATGATTACATCCATTAAAAAGCGCGACGGGCGCATTGTCCCCTTCGATCAGGAGAAGATCGAGCAGGCGATTGAAAAGAGCTTCATGGCCAGCGGCAGCCAGAAGTCGCAGGAAACGGCCCAGGAGCTGGCCGGCGTCGTCGTTCAGGAAATCGAGCGGGATGAAAACCTTCCCGCTGTGCCCTCCGTGGAGCAGGTGCAGGATGTGGTGGAGCGCGTGCTGATTGAACGCGGCTTCGTGCGTTCGGCCAAGAGCTATATCCTCTACCGCGCGGAACGCAGCCGGGTGCGTGAGATGAATACCCGCCTGATGAAGATCTTCGAGGACATCGCCTACAAGGATGCCATCGACTCCGACATCAAGCGCGAAAACGCCAACATCAACGGCGATACCGCCATGGGCAGCATGCTCAAGTTCGGCTCGGAGGGTTCCAAGCAGTTCTATGAGATGTATGTGCTCAATCCCCGGCATGCACAGGCGCACCGCGATGGCGATATCCATATTCATGACCTGGACTTTTACACCCTGACCACCACCTGCTGCCAGATCGACCTGCTGGAATTGTTCCACGGCGGATTCTCCACGGGTCACGGCGTGCTGCGTGAGCCCAACGATATCTACAGCTATTCCGCCCTGGCGTGCATTGCCATCCAGGCCAACCAGAACGACCAGCATGGCGGCCAGAGCGTGGTCAACTTTGACTACGGCATGGCGCCGGGTGTCAAAAAGACCTATTTCAAGCGGTTCCGCGACAACCTGGCCCGTGCGCTGGAGCTGCTGGGCAATGTGGAGGACGCGGCTGATGTGGCTGCGCGCATCCTGGACGAGCTGGAGCAGGAAACCGGCAAAAAGCCCAGCCTGGCCGCCGATCCCGACTATGATCGGGCGCTGATTGAGAAGATTGCGCAGGCCATGCCCGCCGCCGGCCGGGAGGTTGATACCCGCGTTCTGGACTTCGTGCGCGAGCATGCCGAAAAGGAAACCGACAAGGCGACCTATCAGGCCATGGAGGCGCTTATCCACAACCTCAACACCATGAACAGCCGCGCGGGCGCGCAGGTGCCGTTCTCCTCCATCAACTATGGCATGGATACCTCGCCAGAAGGCCGCATGGTAATGCGCAACGTTCTTCTGGCCACCGAGGCGGGCCTTGGCAACGGCGAAACGCCCATCTTCCCCATCCAGATCTTCCGCGTCAAGGAGGGCGTCAGCTTCAATCCCGGCGATCCCAACTACGACCTGTATCGTCTGGCCATCCGCACCAGCGCCAAGCGCCTCTTCCCCAATTTCAGCTTCGTGGACGCGCCTTTCAACAAGCAGTATTATAAGGAGGGCCACCCCGAAACCGAAATCGCCTACATGGGCTGCCGTACCCGCGTGATCGGCAACGTCTACGATCCCACCCGGCAGATCTGCCCCCGCCGCGGCAACCTCTCCTTCACCTCCATCAACCTTCCCCGCATCGCCATCAAGGCAAAGGGCGACGTGCAGTGGTTCTTTGAGGAGCTGGAGCGCATGCTGGACCTGGTGCATGAGCAGCTTCTGGAGCGCTTTGAAATCATCGCCAACAAAAAGGTCTACAACTTCCCCTTCCTCATGGGCGAGGGCGTGTGGCTGGATTCCGAAAAGCTGAACTGGAATGACAGCGTGCGCGAGGTGCTCAAGCACGGCACCCTGTCCATCGGCTTTATCGGACTGGCGGAGTGCCTGAAGGCCCTGCGCGGCACCCACCATGGCGAGGACCCCAACAGCCAGAACCTGGGTCTGGAAATCGTGGGCTTCATCCGCAAATACTGCGACGACCTCAGCCAGAAGGAAAAGCTCAACTACACCTGCCTTGCTACGCCCGCGGAGGGCCTGAGCGGACGCTTCGTGCGCATTGACCGCGAGAAATTCGGCGTCATCCCCGGCGTTACGGATCGCGAATACTACACCAACTCCTTCCATGTGCCGGTATATTTCCCCATCAGCGCGTTTGAAAAACTTTCCATCGAAGCGCCCTATCATGCGCTGACCAATGCCGGCCACATCAGCTACATCGAAATGGACGGCGACCCCACCAAAAACCTGGACGCCTTTGAAAAGGTGGTTCGTTACATGCACGACGTGGGCATCGGGTACGGCAGCATCAACCATCCTGTGGACCGTGACCCGGACTGCGGCTACAACGGCATCATCGGCGATACCTGCCCCAAGTGCGGACGCAGCGAAAACGGCCACGCCTTTGAGCGCATCCGCCGCATCACAGGCTATCTGGTGGGCACGCTGGACCGTTTCAACAACGGCAAGCGTGCCGAGGAACGCGACCGCGTGAAGCATTCCGTCTGATCCGGCCCACGAAAACCACAAACTTTACCACGATGAAAAACGCCTCTTTCTGCAAACACTTCCCTGCGAAGCAAGATCAGAAAGAGGCGTTTTCATGCGAAAACCACCCACCCGGCTCAAAAAAACCATCGGCTGGCTGCTCTCGGCCTTTCTGCTCGTGGTGTACTTTTCTCCCCAGGCACAGCTGCTTCGGACCCTGCCCGCCAGGCTCAGCGTGGCTGTGGGCCAGCAGGCCGTGCTCGACGCGCCCTTTCCCCTGACCGTTGAGGCGGGAGAGGACGTATCCGCCGGCGCGTCTTTGGATGAAACGCTGGAGGAAGGCGCGGGGACAAGCACCGCTACCATCAGCTTTTTGGGACTGTTGCCCCTGCGAGAGGTAGAAATCGACATCAGCGATGATCTGCGGCTCTATCCCGGCGGGCAGGCGGTAGGCGTGGCGCTGCACACCCAGGGCGTGCTGGTGGTGGGCACCAGCGACCTCAGCGGCGCTTACAGCCCTGCGCGTCTGGCTGGGGTAAAGGCGGGCGACCTGATCACCCGGGCGGGCGGCAAGCCGCTGGAAAGCGCCGCGCAGCTGACGGAGATGGTGGCCGCCATGGGCGACGCGCCGCTGCCCTTGACCATTCAGCGTGGCAACAGTACGCTGGAGGTGACGCTCACCCCGCAGCGCGACGGCCAGAGCGGCGACTACCGCATCGGCGCCTGGGTGCGCGACAGCACCGCGGGTGTGGGAACCCTGTCCTTCTATGGCGCGCTGGAGGAAGGGGGCGATACGCGCTTTGGCGCGTTGGGCCATGCCATCACCGACAGCGACACCCAGCAGGTGCTCACCGTGGGCCGGGGTCAGATCATGCAGGCCGATGTGGTGGATGTCAGAAAAGGCGAGGCCGGCTTTCCGGGTGAGCTCAAGGGGAGCTTTCTGAGGGAAAACCGGGTGCTGGGCGATATCTTTGTGAACAACCAGTACGGCATCTATGGCGAACTGGAGGAGATCCCGGAGCATCCGCTCTATCCCGACGGCGTGCCCATCGGACGGCGTGACGCGGTGCACACGGGTCCTGCGACCATCCTCTCCACCGTGGGGACCGACGGCATGCGTGAATACGACGTGGAGATTGTCGAGGTGGCGCGCCAGTCCCAGCCCGCGCAGCGAAGCATGGTACTGCGGGTCACCGACCCGGAGCTGCTGAAGCGCACGGGCGGCATCGTACAGGGCATGAGCGGCAGCCCCATCCTGCAGGACGGTCGCCTGATTGGAGCGGTGACACATGTGTGGGTCAATCCATGATACCTGCTTTGGCCGCGTTCACCCGCTTGCATGGCGTTATTCTCCAATTGTTCGGTTTCTGTTCACAACGCCGCCATAATCATTTGCTATCCTTAGATCGTCGATAAAGACGAAATGCGCTGCGGAAGCGGTGCGAAGGGAAGCTCTTGCGCAAGAGATACGGTTCCTGCTCCGGATGGTTCCGGCTGTGCGGCGGCTGCTTTTTGGGCGGTTTTGCGCCCCTCTGATCCCGCATGGCGTTCCCTCCGCTTCCGGGCGCGACAAAAAACTCCGCGGCTTGGCCGCGTTTCAATACCGGCTCCCGTTCGCCAGAACGGGAGCCGTTTTCATCTGTATCCAATCCAACCTTGACAATCCGCGGCACACCGTACTACAATGAAAAAGAAATACAAAGAAAGTACAGGGGGGCGGCCTGATGGTACCGATGAGCCTGGCTCCGTCAATGGAAAGCAAGCCGATCCGCGAAGTGGCATACGAAACCCTGAAAAACGCGATCGTCACCGGGGAGATTCCCGCAGGTTCGCGCATTGTGGAGACCGAATATGCCGAACGCATGCACATCAGCCGCACGCCGCTTCGCGAGGCCCTGCGCAAGCTGGAACGTGACGGGCTGGTGGAATATGTCGTCAGACGGGGCGTGGTGGTGCGCGCCTTTACCATCGCGGACGTCGAGGAGATCTACACCATCCGGAACGCCCTGGAAATGCTCACGCTGCCCGCCATTGTCCGCAATGCCACCGCTGAGGACATCCGGTCGCTCCGTGCGCTGCTGCAGGAAATGGACGCCTTTGACGAGACGGGGGATATCGAGGCGCTTTCGCCCCGTGCGCGCGCCTTCCATACACAGCTGACGCGGCTGTCCAAAATGAACCGCATCCTGCGCGTCATTGAGAGCCAGGATCAGTATATCACGCGCTTTTCGGCGCTGTCCATCGCGCGGGAAACGCGGCGGCACGCGGCGCACCGGGAGCATCACCAGCTGGTGGACTTGGTGGAACAGCGGGACCTGGAATCCTTTGAAAAGCTGATGCGCAAGCACATCGAGCGGAGCAAGGAAACCTGTCTGCTGGCCCTGGAAGAAAGCAAGCTTAAGCACAATGAAGCGCAGAAATAACGGGTTTTTGAAGGAAGGAAGGCGCATTTCGTGAACGAGGGCACCTGGGATTTGAGCGTATTTTATCAGGACTTTGACGATCCGGCCCTGCGCGGCGATATCGACGCGATCCGCGCTGCGGCGGAGGGCATGGAAGACTTGCTCGCACAGGACCGCCCGGAGGCGGACCGCCTGGAAGCGATGGTCTCCTGCCTGGAGGATATGACCAACCGTTTAACTCGCGCGTACGGCTATGCCGAGCTGACGCTGGCGGCGGATACGGAAAATGAGGGGGCGCTCCGCCTGATGGATGAGCTCAGCGCCCTGATGGTAGAGGTGCAGCTGTGCCAGAGCCGCTGCGCGCGGCATGTGGGTGGCGTGAGCGGCCTGGATCAGCTGATCGAAGGCCGTGAAGCGCTCCGGGAAAACGGATTCATCCTGCGGGAGATGGCCCGGCAGTCGGCGCATATGCTGCCCGCCGAGCTGGAAAAATGGATGCTTCGCATGTCGCTGGATGGGGGAGACGCGTTTTCCAAGCTGCGCGACCGGCTCATTGGCACGCATACGGTGGACCTGAACGGCAAGGCTCAGCCTCTGCCCGCGGTGCGCGGCATGGCCTACGATCCGGACCCCGCGGTGCGCAAGGCCGCCTATGAGGCGGAGCTGGCCAGCTACCGCAAGATCGAGACGCCCATGGCCTTCTGCTTAAGCTGCATCAAGGGCGAGGCGCTGACCATGTGCGAGGCAAAGGGCTATTCCGACGTATTGAGCCAGCAGCTGGCCGAAAGCCGGATGGACCACGAGACGCTGGATGCCATGTGGACCGCCATCCGTGAGGCGCTGCCGGATTTCCGGCGCTATCTGCGCAAAAAGGCGGGGCTGCTGGGCCATACGAACGGCCTGCCCTTCTACGACCTGTTCGCGCCGATGGGGCGGGATACCAAGCGGTATACCGTGGCGGAGGCGCGGGAGCTGCTGGTGCGCGTCTTTTCGCAGGTGCACCCCGAAATGGGCCGGTTTATCGACCATGCGTTTGAAAACCGCTGGATCGACCTCTATCCCCGTGAAGGCAAGGAGGGGGGCGCATTCTGCGCGGGCTTCCATCAGATGAAGATCAGCCGGGTGCTGACCAACTTCGTGGGCAGCTTCAGCGATGTGAGCACGCTGGCGCACGAGCTGGGGCATGGCTGGCACAACGTGTGCCTGGAGCGCGTGCCGGTGCTCATGGCCGACCCGCCCATGCCCCTTGCCGAGACGGCCTCCATCTTTAACGAAACGCTGCTCAGCCACGAGGTGCGCAAGACCGCAGATGACGAGACGCGCTTTGCTCTGTTGGAAAACAGCCTGATGGAGGCTACCCAGGTCATCGTGGACATCTACAGCCGCTTCCTGTTTGAATGCGCCGTGTTTGAGGCCCGAAAGACCCACATCCCCACGGCCGCAGAGCTGAACCGCATGATGCTGGATGCCCAGCGGGAGAGCTACGGCGACGGGCTGGACCCCGAGGTCATGCATTCCGGCATGTGGATCAACAAGAGCCACTACTACAGCGTGGGCCTGCACTTCTATAACTTCCCCTATGCCTTCGGCCACCTGTTCGGCCTGGGCGTGTTCAAAAAATATCTGGAAAAGGGCGCGGCCTTTATGCCCGAATATGACGCGCTGCTGGCCTCCTGCGGGAGCGGGCTGGTGCGTGACGTGGCGGCGGGCGTGGGGATCGATGTGGCCAGCGTGGACTACTGGCGCGGCGCGCTGGATGTGTTCCGCGGGGAACTGGACGAGTTTGAGCACCTGTGCGAGCGGCGATGAAGAAAGATGCATTGACGGGCGCGCCATGGCTTTTGGCTGTGGCGCGCGTTTTTGAGCGGGCGGGGGAACCCGTCTACCTGGTGGGCGGGGCGGTGAGGAACCCGCTGATGGGGCTGCCCCTGTCCGATGTGGACATGTGCGGCCCGGCGCGGCCAGAGCGGGTCATGGCGCTGTGCGAGGGTACGCAGGTGCGGGCGGTGCTGCGCGCGGCGCACTTCGGCACCGTGGAGCTGCATGTGACGGACGAGTGCGGCGTGCGGCATATGGCCGAATACACCACGTTCCGCGAGGACAGCTACCGCTGCGGCCATCGGCCGGATGCCGTGCGCTTTACCACGGACATCGGCGTGGATGCACGAAGGCGCGATTTCAGCGTCAACGCCCTCTATCGCCGCCTGTATGACGGCGAACTGGGCCCGGTCATCGACCCGACGGGGGGACAGAAGCACCTTGAACAGGGCGTTTTGCACACCGTGACCCCTGACCCGGACCGTGTGCTCCGGGACGACGGACTGCGCATCCTGCGCGCGGCGCGCATTCAGGCTGAACTGGACCTTGCGCCCACGCCGGCGCTGCTGGACAGCCTCGCACGGCATGCGTCGCTGCTCCGGGACATCGCCTGCGAGCGCTTGCGCGATGAATGGCAGAAAACCCTTTTGGCTGATCTTCGGTACCCAATGCTCAAGCGCCGCGCTCCGGCTACCGCCAGCGGCCTCAAAACCCTGCGGGACTGCGGGGCGTGGCCCTATCTGCTGGACGCGCCTTATGATGCGGAGGCGGTGAACGCCCTGGCGGCTTTGGGATGGGAGGACGCGCAGCTGGCGGGGAGGCTGGCGCTGCTGCTGAGGGAAATGAAGCCGTCCGAACTGCAAAGCGCTCTCTTGCGCCTGCGCTTTTCCACACGCGATGCGGTGCTGGCCGCACGGTATGGGGCGGCACTGCGGCATTTTGCAACGGGGCAAGGCGGCGCTTTTGAAACGGTGCAGCTGGGCCGCGATGCGGTGACCTATGCGGCGGTTGCTTTCCAAGCGCTTGCGGATGCGGCGGACGAGGCGCGCGCAAAGGGCGCGTTGGACGCATTGAGGGACGCGCCGTGGTCGCTCAGGGAACTGGCCGTCGGAGGGGACGCGCTGATGCCGCTGCTGACCGCGCGGGGCGTGCCCGCCCGGCAGATGGGACGCCTGCTGGAAACGCTGTGGCGCATGGCAGTGGAGAGTCATATCCAAAATGAAACCGCCGCGCTGCTTCGCGCGGCGGACGAGTGGCTCAGCGGCATGGAGTGAGCGGTACCGGCAAAGGAGGGGAAGGACGCGGCCTGTCAGCCGCGCCCTCAGACCGTTGAAAAACCCTGAATTTGGAGAAAGCCGCGTTTCTTGCGTCCTTCGGATGCTCGCAACGCTCGTGGAAAATGCTGCGGCATAAGGCTTTGGGGCTCTGCCCCAAACCCCGGCAGGCGCGAAGGGAAGCGCGTGCCCTGTGGGCACTTGGGCCGAAGGCCCAAAGCGACCCGAAGCGGGGCAGCGAAACCATGCGCGCGACCGTCAGGGAGTGCGCGTGATTAAGCAACCGGGAAGGCCCCTGCACCCCGCACTTTGTCGGCAGACTGAGGGCGCGGCCTGTCAGCCGTGCCCTTCTTCAAACCATGCCTGCGGCGCGAAGAACGTTTCTCCCATGCGGGTCAGAAGGATGTACAAGCCATCCACGGCGGTCCCCACCAGCCACGCGCCTTCCTCAAGCGGGCAGGTGCTTTGCATGTCGGGGGATGCGTACATGGGGCGTCCCCGGCATTCCTCGCGGAGGATTTTCTGAGAAAAGGTGCTTTTGACCCGGTCCATATCGTCGCCAAAGGCCAGCTGCTCCCTCGGAACCCAGCCCGACAGGCGGTCATCCGTGCCTACCGCCACCTCGCACCATTGCTCCGCTTCCTTCAGGATGCGCACGGGCGTGCCGCAGAAGAGGGCGCCCGGCGACGGTGCGTCCTGTCCCGGCCAGGCGCGGAGCATCGCGGAGGATGCGCGGACCACGGCCCAGCCCTCGCGATGGAGAGAAGCGTGCAGCGCTTCTTCGCTGCGGGGAAGGCCGTCCACGCCATCCTCCAGCAGGTTGGCGCCAGCCAACGTGCCGACCGTCAGACCGATCGTACTGCCGTCATCCCATGCGCGGGAGCACCAGATCCCGCAAAAGCCGTTCTCGAAATCAAAGGCAGGCGCGCTGAAAAACTGCGCCCAGGTCAAGAGCCAGCTTCCGCCCGCCGTCAGACGGTAGCATGCGAGGCTGTGCGCATCGTCCCACCGCAGACACAGGCCGCCGTCTCCCGTGTTTGACAGGTCCAGCCGCGCGTCGTGAGGCAGGGCGGGCGATCGGGCCATGGCGTACCGTCCGCCGCTTTCCGTTACGATTTGCAGGCGGCGGACGCCCTGCACATCCTGCGTGAGCAAAATCAGCGACCGCGTTTGCAGGCAGCTGTCCAGCACCCGGTCCGTGACGGGAATCTTCGATGTGTCAAAGGCGGCGTCCGTCAGAAACAGAGCGCTCTGCGGCGCTGCCTCCAGCAGGGCGTCAAAGCCCTCCCTTTCCAGCCGCTGGAGCAGCTTCCCGGACAGCGGCACGGGCAGACAGTCCTCAACCTGCGGCTGCCTGCCGTCCGGTGGAAACAATGCGCGTCTTACATGGAGAACGCCATCCTCGATGCGGCTGTAGTCGGCATAGACCTCGCTTTGATGATGGTAGCTTCCGTAGGTCCGCAGCGTGTAGCCGGGAAAGAAGGCCGCCGCCTCGGACCGGGATATCTGTTCGCCGAAGGCCGGCACGGGCCGGAAACAGACGCAGGCCAGCGCCGCGCAAAGCATGCAGAGCGCTTTTTTCACGCGAATCCGCCCCCTCCCATCAGCCGTTGCCTTCCCACAGCCAGCTCTGCGGCACATAACCCGCGTCGCCCAGATCGGTCAGAAGGATGTACCATTCATCCTCCACCACGCCCACAACATAGATGTTCCCCGCCAGCTCCTTTTCCGGACCCTCGTGCGGGGCGGAATAGGCGGGCTGGCGTTCTTCCAGCTCCAAAACATACATCAAGCTCAGAAAAGCGGGCTCGACCTCGTCCATTTCGCTGCCAAAGGCCAGATAGCGCGTCATCATCCAGCCCTCCGGCCCGTTCAAGCCCAGAGCGACCCGCGTCCAGTCGCCCTCCTGCCCCAGCACGCGCAGGGGCGTTCCGTTGTAGAATTTGCCCAGCGATTCGGCGCTCCGGTCCGGCCGCACGCGCAGGTGCAGGCGGTCGGCGGGGTCGGGGTTGCGCACCACCGCCCAGCCGTCGCGGTTCATGGCCGCGGCAAGCGCCTCCCCGGTCCCCGACAGGGCGGCGAGGTCCGCGCCGTCAAGGACCATCTGCGCAAGGTCGCCGATAAACAGGCCGTCTCGACTCGCGGCTGGCAGCCAGGTGGAAACGCCCCAAAAACGACAGGAGACCTCTAAGGTTCCCGCGTCACCAGGAATCCGTGCCCATTCGAGCCGCCATTCGCCGTCGGCCCCGAGCGCATAGCCCGCCTGCGCATGCTGTCCGTCCCAGGAAAAGTTGATCTCGCCATCCGTCGTGTGGAACAGGTCCAGCGTCGTGTCCGGGGGCAGCGGGGCGGTCAGGCAGCTCTGCCGGTAGGTCCCGTCGTCGTTCAGGACGATCACCTGCAGGAGGCGGTCTCCCTCGTCATCCTCCACCAGCAGCACCAGGCCGCCGGATTGCAGATCGGAGATCAGCACCGTGCCCGCGACCGGGAGGCGGCCGGTGTCGAGCGCATCGTCCGTCAGAAAGGTATCGCCCCAGCTGCTGGCGTCGATGAGATCGGAGACGGGCTCCGTCTCCAGCCGGGCCAGCAGCGTATCCGACAGCGGCACGGGGATGGAATCCACCACGGTTTCGTCCGACAGCGTGAACGTGGCGCGGCGGATGGCCAGCATCCCGTCCGAGATGCGCAGGTAGGACGCGTTGACCCGCGTGCCGGAATTGTATGGATCATAGCTTTGCAGCGTATAGCCCGCAAAGGCGTCCCGCACGTTTTGCTCCAGCAGTCTCTCCCGCGCCTGCGCCTCCGCGGGCGTGGCGGGGTGCCACCTGAAATCCCCGATCCAGGAAAGCAGCGCGTCGCCCGCGTCCACGCTCGCTACGGGCTGCGTACCGTCCTCGTAATAGTCGAGCCGCGTGCCCTGCACGATCACCTCGCCGGGATAGCGCTGGGGATCATACCAGCCGCAGATTGAAAACCACTGCCCGTCGTAGCGGTAGGAAAGCCGCGATCCGTCCTCGCTGACGATGTCAAAGCCCAGATCGTCCGGCCATGCGGAGCCGTCCGCACGGGACTGCCCCTGCCGGTGGCGCTCAAAGCGCAGGGACGTATGACCTTCCATGGCCGAGCCGGAGGAAAAGTTGCTCCACGCGCCGTCCTTTCGGAGAAAGCCGTACAGGCTCCAGTCGTTCAGCAGAAAGGCGTAGGCGCTGCCATCCGGCAGATCAAACAGCAGAGAATCCCACGATTCATCTTCGTAGCCGCATTCCGCCATCCAGCGGAGGATATCTTCGGGCACCTCCTGCGCGCGGGCGCAGGGAAGCGCGCAGGCCAGGACCATAAGCAATGCCAGCGCGGCGAGCGTTCGTTTCATTGGAACAATCCCCCTTTGCCCATACAACGAGCGGACATGGAAGTTCCTTCCGGGAACCGAAACAAAAACGCCCGGCCTTGTTGGCCGGGCGAATCCATTTTGCGGGCGTTCAGCCGCGCAGCTCATGCTCGATGAGCTTGCTCAGGGCATAGACGTCGCGGTCCATCTCGCGCTGGTCGGGACCTTCGATCATCACGCGTACGCGCGGCTCGGTGCCGCTGGCGCGCACCACCAGACGGCCCTTGTCCTTGTACTTGAGCTCCAGCTCCGCGATCTTCTGCTTGATCTTCTCGTTCTTGTCGAAGTCGTATTTTTTGTGGTCATCCACGTTGGCGGCGTACTGGCTCTGGGGCATCATCTGCATCACCCCGGCCAGACGGCTCAGCGGGCGCTGCGCCTGCACCATGGCGCTGATGACCTGCACGGCAGTAATCAGGCCGTCGCCTGTGGTGTTGTAGTCCAGCAGGATTACGTGGCCGCTCTGTTCGCCGCCCAGTACATAGCCGTCGGCAAGCATCTTTTCCAGTACATACCGGTCGCCCACACGGGTCTTTTCGATTTTGATCCCATGCTTTTTCATGGCAATGTCCAGGCCCATGTTGCTCATGACCGTGGCGACCACGGTGTTTTGCCTGAGACGACCCTGCTCCTTGAGGTGCAGGGCCAGCATGGCCATCACCTGATCGCCGTTGATGAGCTGGCCGCGTTCGTCCACGGCCATCAGGCGGTCGGCGTCGCCATCGAAGGCGAATCCCACATCCGCGCCCAGCTCGCGCACCAACTCGCACAGGCGGCGCGGGTGGGTGGAGCCGCAGTTGTCATTGATGTTGGTGCCGTCGGGCTCGTGGTAATAGCAGCTCACCTTCGCGCCCAGATCCTTGAACACCATGGGCGCAACCTCGTAGCTCGCGCCTTGGGCGCAGTCCAGCACCACATGCAGACCGTCCAGCCGCACATTGGTGGTTTCCTTGACAAAATCCACATAGCGGCGGGTGGCGTTGCGCTGGCGCACGGGGCGGCCCACACGCTCGCCGATGGGCATTTCAAAATCGGTGGGCATGCCGCCGGTCACGATTTCCTCGATGCGGTCCTCGATGGCGTCGGGCAGCTTGTAGCCGTTTTTGTCAAAGAACTTGATGCCGTTGTACTCGACGGTATTGTGGCTGGCGCTGATGACCGCGCCCGCGTCCGCCTCGTAAAAGCGGGTGAGGTAGGCGATAGCCGGGGTGGGCAGCACCTCCACCAGCACGGCGCGCGCACCCACGCTGCAAATGCCGGCGACCAGCGCGCTCTCCAGCATTTCACCGCTCAGGCGCGTATCTCGCCCCACAAGGATGGTTGGCCGGTGCACGTCGCTGGCCAGCACATAGGCGCTGGCCTGCCCCAGGCGGAAGGCAAGATCACAGGAGAGTTCCGTGTTGGCGATGCCGCGCACGCCGTCGGTTCCAAACAGTCTGGCCATTGGGTAGGCTCCTTTCCGGCTTTATGCCCAAAAAACGTCGTTGTTTTTGCTGTCGTACATCAGCAGGCCCTTGAGGAAGGCAATAGCCTTCTCCAGCCCCTCGCGGGGGGACATCAGGCTGTCCTCGTGCTCGATGGACAATACATCATCATAGCCCACCAGGCGAAGGTTGGATACGATGTCCTTCCATACCAGCGCGTCGTGCCCGTAGCCCACGGTGCGGAACAACCAGCTGCGCTCCTGTTCGCGGGTGAAGCGCTTGGTATCCAGCATGCCGTTGACGGGACCGTTGAGGGGGTCCAGCCGGGTATCCTTGGCATGGACGAAGTAGATGGCGTCGCCCAGACGGCGAATGGCCGCCACGGGATCGATGCCCTGCCAGAACAGGTGGCTGGGATCGAAGTTCGCGCCGATGAGGGGGCCTACGGCCTTGCGCAGCCGAAGCAGCGTCTCGGGGTTATAGACGCAGAAGCCGGGATGCATCTCCAGCGCGATCTTCTCCACCCCGTGCGCGGCGGCAAAGGCGACCGCGCTGCGCCAGTAGGGGATGAGGACCTGCTCCCATTGGTATTCCAGGATTTTTTGATAATCATCCGGCCAGGCGCAGGTAACCCAGTTGGGCGTGCGATCCTCCGGGCTGCCGCCGGGACAGCCGCTGAAGCCCACAATGCGCTTTACGCCCAGCCGTTCGGCCAGCAGCACCGCGTTTTGAAAATCCTGCCGAAAGGATTCGGCCACGTCCGGGTCGGGATGGACGGGGTTGCCGTGCGCGCTGAGCGCCGCCAGTTCCAGACCGTTTTTCTTCAATACGCGCTTGAATGCGGACAGCGCGCCTTCATCCTCCAAAAGAAGGGCAGGGTCGCAATGCGCCTTGCCGGGATAGCCGCCGCAGCCGATTTCCACCGCGTCCACGCCGCATTGGGCCAGGTATTGCATGGCGCTTTCAAAGGGCATGTCGCCCAGCACAGGGTTAAAAACCGAGAGCTTCATGATGGTGGGCACTCCTTTTGTTCGCCGGGGATACGTCTCCACCGGCGGTTCAGTTGTAGCATATTGTATCTTGGCCTTGGATAGTATACCCCGATCAGGGGAAAAATGCAAGCCTGCGCGGCCGGGGCGAGCAAAGCACCCGTCTGCTGCGCCATCAGACATGCAAAAGGGCCCCGCACCGCACGCGAGCCGGGACCGCATGCGGCCGGGACCGAAATGAATGCAACGGGATGTCCGGCACCCTCAGCGCACGCGCACGGCGGCGTTCATGTCGGCCACGCCGCCTTCTACGGGGGCCAGCCACAATTCGTCGGGCAGCGGAGACAGGGCGGGATAGATGAATTCAGCCATCTCATCGCCGTGGACGTCAAGCCCAAACTCCTCCGGGAACAGCTCCACGCCCTGCCCGTCCACCAGCGACAGGCTGTAGATCCAGCTTTCAAACACATCCATGCCGCCGTAGGACCACATAAGCCGCCCCTCTTCGTCGTAATAGCCGTCCCCGTTGGCCTCGATGAAGGCGGCCATCGCGTCGGGGTTGACCTCCAGATCCAGCGTGATGTAGGTCATCAGGGGTGAGAAGCAGGCCTCGGTCACCTGGGCGGTCACCAGGTCCGTCGCGACGGGGATGCACGGATGCTCGGTCACTACGCGGTCCGTCATGCCGGTCACATCAAGCGTAAAGGTAATGACGCCCTCATCGGGCAGGCGCATGCGCCCGTTTTCATCAAAGATTTCGGGATGCTCGGCAGGCGGATAGAAGCCCTCCGGCGGCGGACCGATGGGAAATGCGACCTCCACCTTGCCGTCCAGAAATACATCGTCCTTATCCAGACGCAGGTAGTAGTATTCCTCGATGACGCCCGGCTCGGCGGTACCGGTGGTCATCCCGCCGGAGCCTGCGGTGGTCATGTCCGCCTCCCTGCCGTCAAACCAGATGCGTTCGGTCCATAGCCGCATGTCATACGCCTGCAACAACTGCCAGATTTCCTCGGAAATCCCCAGCGACAGCGCGCCGTCCTCGGCCACGCCCAGCGGCACGTCCACGTCCGGCAGGCGGTAGGTCCACATCAGGTAGAGGGTGCGGCCGTCGTAGACGGCTTCGTTGACGGTAACCTCCACGCCGTTGACCGTCCCCTCAAACAGATGGGACTGCCGGGCGACCCCTTCGCTGGCGGGCGGGGTATTGAAGAACCACACCGCGTCAAACAGCCTCCAGTGATAGGCGGCCACGGCGGCCGAGGCCAGCAGCAGCGTAATCAGCGCCGCGATGAGCAGCGTGCGCCGCAGCTTTCGCGCCGAGGCGGCGCGCCGCTTGCCCTCCTCCCGAACGATGGTTTTCAGGGTATCGGTCATGGCGCGGTGGAATATCTCCGGCGCATCCGGAAGGTCCTGATTCAGCCGGTTGCGAAACTCACGATCGTTCATTGCTCACCCTCCTCCCAGTCCTCGCGGAGCAGGACGCTCAGGCGGGCGCGCGCTTTCATCAGGCGCGTCTTGACCGTGCCCTGCGGCACGCCCAGCGTATCGGCAATCTCAGCGACGGAGAATCCTTCCAGATAGTACAAAAGCACGGTGATGCGCCATTCGGGCCGGAGCTGATCGATGCATTCCCTGAGCGGCAGGGGCTCCGCAGGCGGCTCGGCGGGCAGCATCTGCTCCTCCAGCGGCACGAAGCGGATCTTCTGACGCTGGCGCAAGATGTCGCGGCAGGCGTTGACCAGAATTTTCATCAGCCATGGACGGAAACGGGATGGGTTTCGCAGGGTATGTTGCTTCTGCCACGCGCGGGTGAGCGCTTCCTGCACGGCGTCGGCGCAGTCCTGATCGTTGTGCAGGATGGAGTAGCCCACATGGTACATCAGCCGCTCGCAGCGCATGGCTTCCGTCTGAAACGTTACGGCATCCACACAATCGCTCCTTTCGTAAGACAAAAGGGGAACAGGCTGCGTGCTTTCCGCCGTTGTACCCGGCGGATTCCCCCTCATGCTACTAAGACGGAAAACAGAGGGGGACGGTTTTCCTTCCGCAAATAAAAATATCCTTTTCTGGATTATGGTAGATCCATGACCCGAATGGCAAGAGGAAAGTTGTCATTCATATGCCATATAGAAAGCGGCCCGGTTGACGGTGCGGGTCCGCAGCTTGCCTGCCATCAGCAAACCAGTGTCCATGATTTTCCGGCTGCCGCATGCCTTTTCATACACGGACCCGATGACATCGCGCTCCGGATATGGTATGGTTTTCGTTGAAATAACAATGTTTTCCCTCTTTCCGAAGCAAAAAGGAGGCTTTTCAAGAAACATGTTCATCCTGCCGGCGGTTATTGCAATGGTTTTAGGCTTGATGTATATCCTGTATCGCAGCGGTTTCGCAGTCATGAACAGAAAATACGCCTTGCTTTATACGGAATATCCACGAATGAGAAAAAGGCGCAGCTGTATCGAAGCAAGGTTTTTATCCTGCAGTGGAGTCACCAAAAGAGTGATTCGACTCCCGCGGTCCAGAAGATACCAGTTTGTCTTTTCGTCCAACACAACAAAAGGATCGGTCAGTGTTGAAATTTATGGAACCCAAAACGCACTCATGGCAACATTGAACAATGAGCAGCCATGCCTGATCATTTCTACAGAAGAAAAAACGGGCTGCCGGGTTGTCACGAAATTCAAAAACGCCGATGGAGAATACAGGCTGATCTGGAAGGAGTGCAGGCCGCCGAAAGAGTCCGCTTAGCAGCGTTTTCGACGAAGCGGGAAACCCTTGTGTGAGCCGCGCCCGCGTCCGGGATTTCTAAAGGGAAACCTTGCTGCAGGGCCTCCGCATGCAGCGCGATTCGGATTTCCCATGGAGAATCCGCGGCCCGCCCAAGATCGTTTTTCTGACGGCCTGAGCTCATGTGGATGGAGTCGTCACTCGTCCATTATCTGAAATCTTTCTCAAGCATCCTTTCCCGAAGAACAGACATATGCAAAAAGACGGACGCATCGTGACTACCCACGATCGCATCCGCCTGCACACACCAGGACCTCGATCACCTGCCAGGGCAACGCATGGGGACCGAAGGACCCCAGCAAGCGTTCCATCTGAGCGGCTCCGCGTACGCGCGCGACGCGCACATCGCGGCCCAGCAAAGAGAAACGGGCCGCTTCCACGCCTGCGAAGCGGCTCTCCGGCACAAAGGACGGAAGGGGCTTGCAGTCCCCGCCCGCCAGACGGTCCGCCCGCAAAAAGACGCGCTCCAGCCATCCTGGGCCGCCGGGCGCACACGGCATGCCGCGCACCGGGCGCACGCCGCCCCGGATCAAACGCAGGGCGGCTTCGCGCACGGTCAACGCCTCCGTCCATCCTTCACGCGCCAGAGCCGCTTTTCGCGCCGCGCAGCCGACCACAGCCACGCGCGCCGGGCATGGCGCGGGGCGTGCGGGCGAAAAAAAGTCTGAAAGCTGAGGAAACCGGCGCAGTACGTCGCGCCGCCAGCGAGGGCAGGCATGGATGAACCAGGGCAGACGGCCCTCGGCAAGACGGGCGAGCAGCTCGGCGGCATCCGCCTCAATGGGACCATGCGGCACATCCGGGTCTTCCACGCGCGCCGCGCCCAGCAGTCCCAGCGCGCGGTCCAGCTGGCTGTCCTCCAGACCGAAACGTCCGCACAGCGCACTTCGCGCCTCATGGGTCAGCATAAAAACGGCCGTCCCCGCCGGCCTTGGCAGGGCCGCACGCGCCTTTTCAGCGCATGGAGCGGGAAACGGCTGAATCCGGGTCATCGGGGAAAACCTCCTTCGCTACAGCGGGGGATGTTCCTGTGATACCCGTTTGCAAACAGTTTGAAACCGGCGGGGGCTTATTCGAGCGCTTCGCCCCGGTCCAGACGGTCGATCATGCTGACGCGGCGCGCGTGGCGCTCGCCCTCAAAGGCAGTCATCAGCCAGATGCGCACAATGTCCTTGGCCAGTTCGCTGCCCAGCACCCTTGCGCCCAGCGCCAGCATATTGGCGTTGTTATGCAGGCGGCTCATCTTGGCGGAATAGGTATCCGTGCAGGTGACGCAGCGGATGCCGTGCACCTTGCTGGCCGCCATGCCGATGCCCACACCCGTGCCGCACATGATGATGCCCATGTTGCATTCGCCGCTGGCGACGGCATTGGCAGCGCGCGCGCCATAGATGGGATAATCCACACTTTCGTGGCTATTGGTGCCCAGGTCCTTGTAGGGGATGCCCAGCTCGTCCAGAACGGCGATAACATGCGGTTTGAGGTCGATGCCGGCGTGGTCACAGGCGATGGCGATCATATATCGGGTGCCTCCTTGTGTAAGCTTGGTGGTTTCAGTATAGCATGTTTGCGCAGCCAGGTCCAGAGGCACCCGGCCGTGGCGGGCATGTTGGCCGAAAGAGCGGCATATCCTTGGGCGATCCTGCGGGAGAGGGGGCGAGGGGATGCGGGGACGGCGGGCCAGCCTGCTATTGTCGCTGCTGATGACGGCGGCGCTGATATATCTGCTGCCGGGAATCATGAGCGGCCTTGGAAGCGGAGACGGCAACCGCATGGACGAGCGGCTGCGCCCGGCCCGGATGCGCACGCTGACCGTGTGGCTCATGCCCGGAGGAGTGAACGACCGCAAACTGCTCAATCAGGCCTGTGCCGCCTTTGAAAAGCAACAGCCGGGCGTGCGGGTTTTCCTGCGAACGGTGACGGCGGAGGAATGGACCGCAGCGGATGCGGTGCTCCCGGATGTGGCGCTGCTGGCCACGGGCAGCCTGAACATTCCCGAACGGGTGCTGGTTCCCCTCGCGGGGATAGAAGAGGCGGGAGCGTCTGGCAGAAGCGGGGGCGTCACCTATGCTTTGCCGCTGTGGCTGGAGGCCAACGTGCTCAGCTTTCCCACGGCATGGATCGCATCGGCCAGCACTGCGCAGCCCGCCCCCAGCGCGCTGCTGGCCAGCCCGCCGCCGGAGCGGACGGATAGCGGCATGATCGCCGCGGAGGATCTGCCCTGGCGAAAGCTGCTGGAGCCGGGCGTGCTGGCGCTGCCAGAGGGCGTGGCGCTGCAGCAGCTGATGTTTCTCTGCCCCGTGCAAATCCGGGGGGAGCTGGCGGCGCTTGGCGAGCGTCCGGAGGGCACGGAGGTACAGGCGCGCGTGTGCACGCTGGGAGAGCACCTTGCGGCCGTGCGGGGTGGGGAGGCGCGTACCGCCTGTCTGCTTGCACCCGCCGTGAGCGATCGCGTGCGCTATGCCGCGATTGCACGCGACGGCGAGGATGCGAGGGCTTTCGTGGATATGCTTGCGTCCGGGGACTGGCAGGCTCAGGCCGCAGCAATGGACATGGTGCCGGCGCTTGTGCAGGACGGCGCCGCAAGCGAGATGACCCATGCGGCGCTGGAGCGGTTTTCGCAGGGAATGACTCTGCCCAACGCCTTTTCCCATACGGCAGAGGAATTGCGCAGCCTGTGCCTGGACGCGTTTTTACGCGCGGCCGACCCGGTGGAAACGCTGCTGCGTCTGCGCTGAGCGTATAAATCCCCTACAGCCTTTTCATACTATGCCGTGTACCCAATATCCGTCGGAGGCGATGAAACATGACTCAGACCACCCATCCCAGAGGCGGCTGGCAACAGGAGGAGATTGACCTGCTGTTTTCCGCCGTGAAGGAGGCCGCCGAGAACGGGCGCCCCCTGCGCGACGTTTTCAGCGAAGTAGGTGGGCAGCTATCGCGCAAACCCAACAGCATACGCAACTTCTACTATGCCAGGGTGCGCGAGGTGCCGCAGCTGGCGGCCCGGCAGGCGCCGCTGCGTACCTTCACCGCCGAGGAGCTGCACCATCTGCTGCGCGATGTGCTGGTGGGACGCGGGCGCGGTGAGAGCGTGCGCGCCTGCGTAAACCGTCTGGCCGGCGGCGACCGGGCCGGGATGCTGCGCTACCAGAACAAATACCGTTCCGTGCTCAAAAACCGGCCCGAAATGCTCATGGAGGTAGCCAACGAACTGCGCGCCGAGGGCCTTCCCTGTCCCGATGATGTGCTGGCATGCCGCCGCTACAACCTGGCGGGCAGGCAGCAGGCCAGCCTCGCGTCGCTGGAAAAGCACATGGGAGACCCGTGTGTCCGGCGGATGGTGGAAGGGCTGACCATGCTCCTGGAACGTGCCGCAAACGCGCCTGCGGAAAGCGAAAACACCGTTCCCTACCAAAAGTGGGCGGAGGCCCGCCGTGAGGCGGACCGGCTGAAGGTAGAGGTGGATCTGCTCAAAATGGCGCTGGAGGACGCCCAGCACGAAGGACATTCCTGAAAGAGGAAAGGCCGCCGGTCAAGGGGCGGCCTTTTTGCTGCGCATCCATTGCAACGCCATTGCCAGCGCCAGTCCCGCCGCTACGGGGCACACCCAGCCAATCCCAGTCCGTAGAGGGGCAGAAAGGCTTTGGCAAACAGACAGGCCAGAGTGACGGTAGCGGCCAGAATCAGCGTGCCGGCCGTGCCGTAATGGCGGTTGGCCAGGAGCGACAGCACCTCGCCGCCGTTGGCGGCGTTCGCCGGGATGGCGCGGCTTTGCACGCCCATGAGCGTAACGACAATATAGATCCCTGCCATGATGAGGCAGCTGAACAGGCCGGAGCGGACGGTGCTTATGGCCACGGCCTCCGGCCGCGTTACGCCCGCGCCGCGGATGACGTTGACCACCACGATGCCAAAGGCCAGTCCGGCCAGCGCGTCCATGGTGTTATACCCTTCCAGGAAGCCGGCGAAGAAGGGGTCGGAGCGGTAGTTCCCCAAGGGCTCGGGTGGGAGGGAGGCGGCGGGGCGCGCCAGCACCGTTACCGCAAGCACGCCGAAAAACAGCAGGAACAGCGGCGTCAGCGTGCGCCCGATCGAGGTGAGGATGCTGGCCGGACGCAGTGAAAACGCTGCGACGATGGTGAAGAACACCAGTGAAAACAGCGCCAGCGCCAGACCGCTGTGTTCGGCACCCGCCAGCGGCTCCACGCCCAGGGTGAAGGGCACGGTGGCGCAGCGCGGAATCGCGAAAAACGGGCCGATGGTCAGATACAGCGCGCAGGTAAAACACAGGCCGTAGGGGCGGCTCACCTTTTGGCTCAGGGCAAGCAGGCCGTCGCTGCGGGTGATGCCGATGGCAGCAGCTCCCAGCAGCGGAAGCCCTACGCCCGTAAACAGCAGTCCCGCGATTGCGGGCCATACGGCGCTGCCGGCCTGACGGCCCAGATAGGCGGGGAAAATCAAATTGCCCGCGCCAAAAAACATGCCGAAAAGCATAATGGCAACCAGAAAGGTCTCCTTATGTGTGAGCCTGTTTTTCATTTGTCCACCCCTTCCTGCGCAAGGCCCGAAAAAGCGCTCTCCCTGTTTTTATCAGTACACCATAAATGTCAATGACCGAAGTGAACAGGCTATCAGGCTGTAGAGAAACGGGATGGCCGGCCTTCTGACCCTTGAGGGACGCGCCTGCGCGTGGTATACTGATACGCGAAGGGAGGGCCCCGCATGTATTTTGAGGACTTTATGTCCAAATTTACGGAGTTGCCCATTGCCTGCTATGTTTCCTGCCGCACGGGCGATGACATGGCATCCGGACGATGGTACAAGCGCCATTTGCACCGGGAATTTGAGGTGCTGTATCTGGAATCCGGCGACGGAGTCATTACCCTGAACCGGGAACCCTTGCCCATCCACACAGGAGAGGTGATTCTCATCCCTCCCTTTGTGCCCCATGAAGCCAGAGCGGACCGCGCCACGCCACTGCGTGAACACTGCATTTGCTTTGATCTTTCGCTGCTGCATAACGCTGATCCTGCCTTTGCCAGGTCGGATGTGGACGTGACGCCGCTTCGCGGCGTGCTGAAAAAGGAGGATCCCATCACTGCGCAGGTAGCCGATCATCTGCTTACGATTATCAGGGCATGTCAGGAACATCCCGCCGGATGGACGCTGATGACACGCGGGCATCTGATGCTGATGTTTTCGTTGCTGGCACCCCGTCTGGAAGGATTGAGCGCCGCCTCGGCCCCTTTGGACGAGGATTTTTGCCGCCGGGTATCGGCCTGCATTGCCCGGCGCTATGCCGGCAATCTTACCTCCCGCGATGTTGCCGCCGAGCTGTGCTATTCGCAAAGTTATTTTTGCCGCCGCTTTAAGCGCGACTTTGGCATGTGCTTCAGCGAATATCTCAATGCGTACCGCCTGAACGTGGCGCGCGGCCTGCTGCTGGAAAAGAAGTGTACCGTTACGGAGGTAGCGGCTTCGGTGGGCTTTTCCAGCGTAAGCTACTTCACACGCTGCTTCCAAAGACGCTTTGACATGCTGCCGTCGGATTATTGTGAATAATGCAATGCCGCCCCGCATTTGCGGGGCGGCATCGTCATACCGTATCAGCCTGTGGTGCGTTGGCAAAGACCACATCGGGCCGCTGCGCGGTTTCCGTGAGCAGCTGAGGAAAGGGAGTCCCGCTATCCCAGAGGGTGGCGGCAAACAGTGCCGTCGGAAGCCAGATCGACGTTTCAAACAGGCCGTCCTCCATCAGCGCGAGGATCTGGCATTCCGGGTCCCCCTGCAAAAGCAGGTTTACAATGCTTTGCAGGTGAGCCCCGTTTTGCATCCAGTAGCTCTGCGTAAGGCGCATGACCCTGCGCGCGATGGGGAGGCGTGCGGCGATTTCCCCGGCGCTGCATTCGCCGATGCGTTCGGGCCCCGCCCGGTGTACGAAGTCGGTCCAGTCCAGGCAAATCATGCCCTTGGTCACCACGCCTGTAGCGCCATGCTCGCGCAGGCGCGAAAACTTGCGGGTAAAATCCTCGGTCTCCCGGGCATGGGCCACGTTTTCGGCCAGATAGGCATAGGGAAACGCGCCGCAATCCTCCCACACAATCCGTACCCGCGGGTCAATTTGAGCAATTCGGTCCAGCTTTTGCGCCACCGAGGTGGCATGCAGGCCGAACTGCAATTCCAGCTTTGGCCGCTTTTCAAGGATACGGGCACAAATGCCATTGACCCATGGGACCACCACATCGGCGATGGAGCGGCCGTCCAGCTCCTGCTCGGTGGTTTCGGTAAAGCTCTGGAAATAGATGCCATCCCCCGGAAGGGCCGCATATTCACGCTCAAAGCGCTCGACGGCCTCGTCTGCCAAGCGGGCGAGGAGGGTTTCGTCGGAAAGATGAACATCAATTTTGGTGTCCCATCCCCAGGCATATCCCCAGATGACCCGGATGCCCAAGTCGTGCGCGCAGGCCACCACCTCAGCGGCGTTAAGGGGTGCGTAATCGTTCCAGATGACGATTTCGTTCAGCTTCAGGCGGGCCATGTTGGCCAGATAGCGCCGGTAATCGTAAATGACATAACCCCATGTCCACAGGCCGCGCCGGCGCACCTGAGGCGCGTGCGCGCAGTCCATGTTCTCAAACCCCTCTTCAAAGGGATTGCGGAAGTAATAGGGCTTCATCCACGTATGGGCCTGCTCTGCCTTTGGCACTACGAGGTTGACGAAATCCGACACGCCATAGAGCACGGATACGTCCGTTGCCCCCGTGATTTCAACAGACTGCAACGATCCCTCCGTGCAGATGCGCATGCGGTAGCCCTCCGGCGGCAGGGCTGCGTCCGGCACCACAGCGCCGGTGATGCGGCAGGCGTCCTCCGCGCCCTCTATGGGCACGTCATAGGTCCTCAGACAGCCTTCCAGCATCTGCCGGGCCAGCGCCAGCGCGGGGGTCCGAGGCAAACTGATGTTCCAATGCTTCATAAGCGGTTATCCTTTCAGGCCGGAGTTCACCATCGCATCCGTCACCTTTTCCTGGAAGAACAGGTACACCAACATGACGGGAATGACGCTCAGGGTAGTAGCCGCCAGCTGCAGGTGCCATTCGGGCTGGCCATATACGTCGTTGAAATTGTTCAGGGACAGCGGCAGCGTATATTTGTCGATGCTGGTGGTAAAGACCAGCGGCTCCAGATACATGTTCCACGTGGCCAGAAACGCCAGAATCCCCACAGAAGACGCCACCGGCACCGAGATGGGCAGCATGATGCGGAAAAAGATGCCGCCATGTCCCATTCCGTCCAGCCGGCCCGCCTCCTCCAGCTCCTTGGGCACGGTGATGAAGAACTGCCGGAACATAAATGCCGACAGCGCGCCCTGCGAGCAAAAGACAGGCAGGAATATCAGCGGCAGCAGGCTGTCGGTCAAATGCCATGCCTTCATCTGATAGAACAGCGGAATGATGATGACCTCCACCGGCATCATCAGCGCAGTGAGCAGCAGGATGAACAGAATCCCGCGGCCCGGAAAGCGCACCCGCGCAAATCCATAGCCTGACAGGGCGGAGATCAGCACGTTGCCCAACGTGCCCACACCCGCCACCAGCAGCGTATTGGCATAGTGCCGGGCAAAGGGCTGCTTTTGGAAGATTTCCACGTAGTTTTGCCATCTCCAGCTCTGCGGCAGCAGGCGGGGCGGGCCAAAGACCTGCGCGTTGGTGTTGAGGGAGTTGACCATCATCCACCAGAAGGGATAGATAAACACCAGCGTCACCGCCGCAATCAGCAGGAGGCGCGGAATCCAGCGAAGGAGACGCGCGGGTGAAACGTTACTCCTCATAATGCGACACCTTCCTTCTGGCCAGCCATTGCAGCAGCGTCATGCCCAGCATAATCAAAAACAGGATGACCGCGATGGCGGACGCATAGCCGCTCTTGTAGGCGCGGAAGCCCTGGTAATACACATAGTAGACCAGCACCATGGTGCTGCCCTCCGGGCCTCCTTCGGTCATGAGCTTGATGGTATCAAACACGCGCATGGAGCCGATCATCGTTACGATAGAGGCCATGAGCACCGTGGGCATCAGCAGCGGCAGCTTGATTTTGCGAAACAGCGCAAAGCTGCTTGCGCCATCAATGCGCGCCGCCTCCACGATTTCTCCCGGCAGGTTCATGACTGCGCCGTAGAATACCAGGACGTTGGTGCCCAGGTTTTTCAGCACGCGGGTGACGACCACCGCGGCCATGGCCCAGCCCTTTTCCTGAAGCCAGTTGGGCCCCTGAATGCCCAGCTGAGCCAGCGCCCAGTTGATGGGACCCGCCGTGCCGCCCTGCAGCAGATACTTCCACACGATGGACCATGCCACACCGGAGGTAACCACGGGCAGGAAGATGATGGCGCGGATGTAGCGCGTGCCAAAGTTGCCATCGCCCAGATACAGCGCCAGACCCAGCGCCAGCGCCAGATTCAGCGGCACCAGAAAAACGGAGAAGATCAGCGTGTTTTTCAGCGTCAGGTAAAACAACGAATCCTGGAAAAGCGTTGCGTAATTTTGAAAGCCGATGGGGTTGCTCGTACCAAAGAGCATGTTGCGGTTCTGGAACGAGTAGATGAACACATTTACCAGCGGAATCAGGACAAAAAGAAAAAAACCGATCATCTGCGGGAGGATGAACGCATAGCCGCTCGCGCTCTCCCGGAGGGCGCGGCGGGCGGACAGCGAGGTGTCTTTCATGCTGCCTCCTGTAAAAGCAGCGGCGGCCAAGCCGCCGCCGTAGTTGACCGGAAGCGCCCGCGGGGGGCGCCTCCGGCGATGTTGGGAACAGAGGGGAAACGCTTATTGCAGGTTGTTGCGGTAAATCGTGGCGATTTCGCCAAGAATGGCGGCAACATCCGCATCGGGATTCCACAGCTTGTCAAACACGATTTCGGTCTCGATGTCGATGGTGGGGGAATTGATATTGCTGGACATGGCGCGGCTGGAGAGCACAGAGCTGGCCACGATGTCCTTCATCTGCTCGGGGGTAAGGTAGGCGTTGGAATTGAGGAACTCCTCGCTTTCCAGCACGGATTTGCGGCAGGGCGGCCAGTACTGCGCCACGCGGGCGGCGCAGCTTGCGCTGGTCATGTAGGACACCAGCTCGGCAGCCAGATCGGCGTTGGCGCTGGCGGCATTGGCAGCCATGGCCGCCTGGCCCAGGAAGGATACATCGCCGGGCAGCTTGGACACGCCCCACTTCCAGGTCACATCCGCCAGGTTGCCCAGCTGAGAAATCTGGTTGAAGGTGCAGGCCGCGCCGCCGGTGAAGAAGTTGCTTTCATCTCCCGGAGGAACCACGGAGCCGTCCACGTACACCATGTCGTGGAACATCTGCACAGCCGCGATGGATTCGGGTGAGTCGATGAGCACTTCCAGATCATCCGTCCAGAAGTCGCCGCCAAAGCCACGCACAAACGGGGTCAGGTTCATCTCGGTGCGGTCGGAGTAGCCGGCGTTGTTCACCGTCATGTAGCCGTACACGCCGGTCTTGTCCTTGATGGCCTTCATGCACTCACGGAAGGTTTCCCAGGTCCAGGTGCCCTCGGCCACATATTCGTTGGGGTCCTTCAGGCCCGCCTCGGCAAAGAGGTCGGCGTTGTAGATCATGATGAAGGGGCTGGTGGAGAAGGGAATGGCATACACGTCATCACCGTCGCACCACAGGCTCATGGCGCCGTCATCCAGGTCGTCGGGATCATAGGCGGACATGGCGTCATTGAGCTTGGCGCACAGGCCGGCGCTTATGTAAGCCTTGATGTCCGCTTCCATGACCCAGAAGGCGTCGGCGGGCTCATTGCTTTGCAGGTTCATCAGCAGCAGGCTGCTGTATTCCGTGCCCGACAGCGAGATGAATTCCGGCTCGATGGCAATGCCCTTGGCCTGGGCGAATTCATCCACGAAGCTGCCCAGCAGCTTAAGCTGATCCTCATTGCTTGTCCAGGTGGCGATTCTCAGATGGACAGGCTCCTCCGCCATGGAGGGAATCGCCATGGCCAGCAGCAGAACGGCCAGCAGCAGAGACGTAAGTTTCTTCATCAGTTCAGTCTCCTTTCTTGAATGGGCATTTGAAAGGCAGGATACCTTTGCTGCATCCTATTATAATCAATGTGGGGTCATGTGTGAAGAAACTCGGTTGACCGAATTTAAGCGCGACGTTGACCAAAATAGCATAACAAATTGACTTTTCCTTAGCGAATCCCTACAATAAATACGGATTTTGCTAGCTGAGGTGAAACGGAAAATGGCGCAGCTTACGATCAATTACAATCCTGCGGGGCAGACCTATGATGTGATCGTTGCAGGCGGCGGCACGGCGGGCGTGATGGCGGCCTGCGCGGCGGCGCGCGAAGGCGCGCGCGTGATTATTCTGGAACGTGAATATGCGCTGGGCGGAACGTCTACGCTGGCGCTGACCGTGCCGCGCATGACCAATCATATGCCGCAGCTGACGGGAAACAGCTCCCTCGCGGATGAATTGCAGAGCAGCATGGAGCGGGAAGGATGCGCGGGAGACACGTACTTCGCCAGCCCGGAGATGGCCAAGCTGCATCTTGAGGAGATGTGCGCCCGGTACGGCGTGGAGGTACTCTACGGCGCAGAGCTGGTGGGCGCAGAGCTGAAGGGCCGGAAGGTGGAAACGGTGGTGGTCAACACCGCTTCGGGCCTGCTGGGCTATGCTGCCCGCGCCTTTATCGATTGCACGGGCGGCGCGCGGCTGGCGCTGGCCTGCGGCTGTGAAACCGCATGCGGCATGGAGGGTGAAAACCAGCCCATGACGCTGCGCTTCTGCGTGGGCGGCGTGGACGTGGCCCGTGTGGAGCAGACGCTGAAGGAATGGGGCTACCGTTTCGGCGGGGACCATTTTCCCATGGAGTTTTATTCGCTGTGGCGCGAGGAGAGCTTCAACCCCTTCACCAAGCTACTGCGTGAGGGCGTGAAGGAAGGCGCGCTGACCGAGCGCGACGGCAGCTATGTGCAAATCTACTACCATCCTACCCTGGGAAAGGATGTGCTGTGGTTCAACTGCCCGGAGGCGGGGCATATCCTCGACGCGGTGAGCGCGCGTTCCGTTACGGAGATGGTGCTGTATTCCCGCAAGTCCGCCGTGCGCATCCTGACGTTCCTCAAGCGGCGGTTCCCCGGCTTTGAACACAGCTATCTCCAGGCGTTCTCCTCCATTCCGGGCATCCGCGAATCGCGGCGGCTGGTGGGCGAATACATGCTGACAGAGGAGGATATCCGCGCACGCTGCCGCTTTGACGACTGTGTGGCGCAAACCGCCTATCCGGTGGATATTCACAACGAGCACAATCTGGTGCTGATTCATTTGGAACCCGGCGAATATTATGAAATTCCCTATCGTTGTCTGGTCACGCGCGAGATGGACAACCTGCTGGTGGCGGGGCGATGCTCCTCGGCTACGTTTGCGGCGCAAAGCTCCATGCGTATCCAGCTGGTATGCATGGCGCTGGGAGAAGCGGCGGGCATCGCTGCGGCGCTGAATCCTGAGGTGCGTGCGGTGGATGGGGCGCAGGTGCGCCGGCGCATGCAGGCGCACGGGGCTGTGTTTGCCGGGCGGTAATGTGCTTCACAGACTGCCGGCCATGACCACTCACAGAGGAAGGGGAAACGGAAGATGTACCATAACATCGGCGGAAAGATCAAGGTGCTTGCGTGGATTGTGTGCGCCATTGGAATCATAGCAGCGCTTTTGACGGCGGTGGGGTTATGGATCAACAACAGCAGCTTTCATCCGACCACGGCGGCGGGCTTCACGATACTGCTGGCCGGGAGCGTAGCGACGTATGTGACTTCCCTGTTCATCTACGGCTTTGGAGAACTGATTGAGTCCACCAACAAAATCAGAAGCATGATGGAACAGGACCGCACGGAAGAGGAAGAAGATCAGGAACCATAAGGCAGCGAAGGAAAAGCCCCGATCGGCCCGCATCTTCTCCACCCAGGCCTCGCGTTCGCCGCGGACCTGTAGGGAGCCGGCAGGCCGGAACGGCCCGGCGAGAGGTGCGCCATACGCTTTCAAACCTTTCGCCTCCATTTCAGGGGCAAGGACGACGAAAACGGACAGGCATGCCTGTGCACGGGACAGATTCATAAGCCCACCCCAATCAGAACGCAGCGTTTTGTCGGGTATGGACGTGCGCTCCTGCCCATCGGGCATCCACGTCGCGAGAAAAGTGCAAAGACGGCCTTTTGGCCAGACAGGAAACAAGGGGGTTCCATGCCGGGAATGTGCAACCCGGCATGGAACCCCCTTGTTTTTGTCTGCCTGAACAGATTTGCGGAAAGGAGCCCGCCGAAAGCGACGTGACATGGCTCGACCGGTTTTTTTACCAGAAGGTACAGAGGACCGCCATCGGAAAAAATGGCATTCCGTCCAGCTTGCGTTGTGGCACCCGTCCAGCTTGCGTTGCGGCTCCCCTGGAGAGAAGGACAAAAGCGGTCCGCACTTTTACAGGCGCTTGCTTCCGGACGCGCAGGGCGGAGGGCAAGCGGCTTTTTTGTGCAAGCCCAGGGAAAATATGCCCTGCGGTGACGCATCATTCCGAAGGAAATAACGACAGTTTACGGACTTATCACTTTGGAAAAACTTGACGGGTCCAAAAGGATGCAATACACTGTTAATCAGAAAAAGGTGAGGTGCCATATGAAATTCAGATTTACCTTCATGATAACACAATTCCATAAGCGTGGAAATATACCGATTTCGAGCGCTCTTCCGACGTTTTGAATATACGGGAACGGGCCTCTTTTTCTTGTAAACTGGTCCTTGTCGCCGGAGCATGAATCTTGAAACAGGCTGATCCATCGGGAAGCGTGGCTCTGCGGCGACGAAAAAGAAAAGGAGGCAACCACTGTGAAACTGAGCACAAAGGAAAAGGCGCTGGAAACTCTGGGCATCCCGCTGCCCGACCCGGCGAAGAAGCCCGGCAGAACCAATAACCGAAAGGTGACCTTCGATCGTCTGTGCCGTGATCTTCTGCTGGCAATCTGCCGTGAACACGGGCTGGAGGTGGAGACCGAAGCCATCTATGGCGGCAGGGCCACCCGGTAGAAGAACGACTACATCATCGAAGCCCAGCGCGAGAAAATTGCAGAACTGGAGAAGCGCAACGCGCAGCTGACGTCGGAGAACACCCAGCAGGCCCGACGGCTTGCACAAAAAGCCGCCGAACTGGACCACAAGCTGGATTCGCTGTATCATGTGGATACGCTGCTGGAGACCGTGTCAGAGACGGCGTACAATCAGGCTTTATCCGTTGTGGCGGATAGGACCATCCGGGAAACGCAGACAGCGGACAAGGCGGCCATCACAGCACAGATGGAGCAGGTTTACGCGCAGGATGGTTTTATGCTCCCACATACCCGCAGGCTGATTCTCCAATGGCTGGAGAACGCCAGGAAGGCCATCGAGCTTTCCGCCAAGTCGGTGCTGAAAAGGGTCATGACAGCGCTCCGAAAGCCGGAAACCCGCGCCGCCGGCGTGTGGCGCGTTCGGGAACAGGCCCGGCCCCTGATCCGCGAGGTGCTGCAAAGCTACAAGGCGCAGTTCAAAGAAACGAAAACCCGCCATTATCTTCCGGGCGGCTTTGCAGGATGGCGTTATCATTCGCAGCCCTGCGGAGATGGCCCAGCCGCCGAAAGGGCAGTCCGGAAACCACAGGGCATGGAAATGTGGGAGCGGAAGCTGATCGAAACGACCTACGCGGAGCATGACTTCGGTCCGGCCGCCATGGTGATGCTGTATACCGGCCTTCGCCGGGGTGAAGTGCTGTATCTGGATGTGGACCGGGATGCGGACTTTCAGAAGAAAACAATCACCGTGCGCGGCGCGGTATCCTTCTGCAAGGGCAACCGTGGCGTAGTCACTGAGGGCAAGACCGCCAATGCCCAGCGAACCATCCCCATGGCCGATCCCCTGGCGGAGGCCTTGCGGGGCCGCCATGGGCTGCTGCTGACCAAGGAGGACGGCGGCATGATGTCGCAGGCCGCCTTTGACCGGAAATATCAGTCCTACATCACTTTTCTGGAGCGCAAGCTCAACGGCTATCCCAGATGCCAATACGGGCGTACCCGGGCGCACAAGGCCTTGCTGGCGGAGGGAAAGCCCCTGCCGCCCTTCCAGGAGATCGACATTCGCTGCCATGACTTCCGCGTGACCTTCTGCACCACCTGCTACAACGCGGGCATTCCTCCCAAGACCATTCAGGTCTGGATGGGCCACGCGGACACGAAGCTCGTGATGGACGTCTATACCAAGCTCACCGCGGAAAAGGAACAGGCGGACGCGCTGCGGCTGAACCGTTTTCTCTGCCGTCTGACTACCAAAGGGCAGGAAACAGGCGAGGAGCAAAGCGGTCAAACCCTTGTGGGATAAGGGCTTTATGCAGCTTTGCACGGACTACTTTTTGACTACCATTTGACTACTTGCAGGCCGTAAAATTGCGTTGCAAAGGGTTGCAAATCGTCTCCAAGGGCATTTTTGAGGAAAACAAGGAAGTTCGAGAGCAGCGGAAGGTAATGTCGAAAAATGCAATATTTGGCCATTTATTCGGTTAAATGCCACTGTTTTCTGCCCAAAAACGCAAAAAAAGAAGCAGCTTTGCAACTGCTTCCTTGGTGAGCCCAGGCAATCCAAATCCGAACCTGTTTTCTGATCGGTCAATGCGGTTTTGAGGTCATCAAAAGTGATGGTCGTTGTCCCTTCCTTGTAGTTGAAGGTTATCACCATTTTATCATCGTACAGGAAAATGGCATTGATAAAAGTGTCAATCAACATTTTCCTGTGGGACTTTTGCCGTACATCCAGCTTGCGGAAGCGGTGGAGCCAGAAGGTCATAAACTCGGCGCTCACCTTGGGTTTCGCCAGCTTTTCACGGGCAATCTTCGCTTCCAGGTCTTCTTTTGCGGCCTCCAATTCTTCCAGACGCCCTTTCGTGGACTTGGTCAAGATACCCTGCTGGATGGCGTTCAAGAGGTTTTGAATGGCTGTATCCGCCTCCCGCAGCTGCTGTTCATAGAGCGGCAGGTTGACATTCTCCCTGTCCTGCAAGTCCATCAGCATAGACACAATGGCCTCAATCGCCTTATCGTCCATCACCATCTTCATGGTTTCGGTGACCACCAGATCCTCGATCCATTCCTTGCGGACAGACTTCTTGCGGCAATTGGCGCGCTTCTTTTTCACCGATATACACTTGTAATAGCGGTGAATATTCCCCGTATGGCTGGTACCACTTTCTCCATAGAGATAGGCCTCGCAGTAGCCGCAGAACAACTTCGTTGTCAGCAGATATTCGTCCTCAGCCTTGTGGCGGGCCGGGGCTTTCTTGTTCTTTGCCAGCTTCTCCTGCACCCGTTCAAAGAGATCTTGGGGGACAATGGCTGGAATACCATCCGGCACCACAACGTCTCGGTAGGTGT
>UQEF01000006.1 GCA_900540045.1 uncultured Eubacteriales bacterium
GCATCTACGCCCGGCGCAAGGAAACCATTGAACGATCCTTCGCAGAAGCCAAAGAATTGCATGGCCTGCGCTATGCCCGCATGCTCGGAATCCGCAACATGTACGAGCAGTCCTTCCTCACCGCCGCCGTACAAAACATGAAACGCATCGCCAGGGCGTTTCGTTCTCTTTTTTCCGTCTTGCCTTATGCGTTTAGGGGCTGCTTCCTCTCGGAAACAGCCCCTTTGTCGGCGGTCTGAGCCCTCAAACCGCGGGTTTTGAGGGCTTTTTTTCATCAGCAATGCGGGAACGTTCCAGACGGAAAAAAGCCTGACAGCATGGCGGTTTCGTTGGCTTGGCTCACGGCGAGGATTGTCAGAGGCGCAAGCGCACGGCTGGTGCGGCGGGCGTGGACGTGCTATGATAAAGCAAGCAGGCTTCTGCCGCATAGAAAAAGGAGGTCCCCCGCCATGACGCTGATGGAGCAGCTGTCCGCCTACATTCCCTACAACGAGCAGGAGGCGCGCGACCGTGCGCTGCTGCTGGAGTGCCTGCGCCGCGAACCGGACGTTATGACCCGGCAAAACCCGCTGGCGCATTTCACGGCCTCGGCTTGGATCGTCAACCCCACGCGCACGCGGGTGCTGATGGTCTATCACAACATCTATCATTCCTGGTCCTGGCTGGGCGGACACGCCGACGGCGAAAGCGACCTGCTGGCTGTGGCCCTGCGCGAGGCGCGGGAGGAAAGCGGCATCCGGTCGGCGCGACCGGTATTGGAGGACATCTTCAGCCTGGAGGCGCTCACCGTGGACGGGCATGAAAAGCGCGGGGCCTATGTATCGTCCCACCTGCACCTGAACGTGACCTATCTGCTGGAGGCTGACGAGGGAGAAGCCCTGACCGTCAAGCCCGACGAAAACAGCGGCGTGCGCTGGTTTGCGCTGGAGGAGAGCGAGACGGCGCCTTCGGAGGCATGGTTCTGCGCCAGGGTGTATCATAAGCTCAACTGCAAGCTGCGCGCCATGGCCGGGCCGGAGCAGGCGAGGTAGCGGAAAAAACCGGACTGCAAAATTTTTTTGCGGCCGGTGAGTGGATTGCCTCCCGTCAGACGTATTGGAAGTGCCGTCGGAAAGGACGAGCGACAAACGGGAGGTTGAAATTCATGAAGAAACGAATTGTGGCAATGCTGGTGGCTGCGGTGCTGTGCATGGGTGTGACGGGCGCGCTGGCGGCGTATGGCCGCGGCTACGTGGACGCGGACGGCGACGGCGTGTGCGACAACGCGGGAACGGGCTGCGGGCTGTACGGTATGGGCTGCGGCTATGTGGACGCGGACGGCGACGGTGTGTGCGATAACGCGGGAACGGGCTGCGGGCTGTGCGGCATGGGCCGCGGCTACGTGGACGCGGACGGCGACGGTGTGTGCGACAACGCGGGCTACGGGGCATACGGCGCTGGGCGCGGAGCGCGCAGGGGCAGATAACGAAACAGGAAAGCGGGACGCGGTATGCGCAGCGAGCAGGAGGTCAACCGGGCCATGGAGCGGAACGCCGATACGGTTCGCCGGCTGTGCCTGATTCATCTGAAAAACCACGCGGACACCGAGGACATCTTTCAGAATGTGTTTTTGAAATATGCTCTCAGCTCCATCCGTTTTGAGAGTGAGGAGCACGAGCGGGCCTGGTTCATCCGGGTGACGCTCAACGCCTGCCGGGATCTTTTGCGCCGGTTCTTTCGCAGGCGTACGGTATCGCTGGAAAAGCTGGTGGAGCAGCCGGCGCAGATTGCCCCGGATCACCGCGAGGTGCTCGAGGCGGTGCTGGCGCTGCCCCAGCCCTACCGCGACGCCGTCTACCTGCACTACTTCGAGGGCATGACGGCCCCACAGATCGGGGAGGCGCTGCGCAAAAACGTCCATACGGTCTATACGCTGCTGACGCGGGCGCGGCAGCGGCTGAGGGAAACGCTGGGAGGCGATGCGTGTGAATAACCGGATCAAGGAAGCCTTCGGCGACGTACATGCGGAGGAGTCGCTCAAACGCGGCACCCTTGATGCAGTCCGTCGCCTGACGCACGGCTACCGCCGCCGGGTCGTAACCCGCCGTCTGGCGCCTGCGCTGGCCTGCCTGATGATTGCGCTGGGCGGCATGGGCGGGCTGTACTTCACCCCTACGTCGGTCATCAGCATCGATGTGAATCCCTCCCTCGAACTGAGCGTGAACCGCTTTGACCGGGTGGTGGGCGTCACGAGCTACAACGAGGATGGTCGGGCGCTCGTGCAGGAGCTCACATTGACGCACCAGAACTACGCCGAAGCCGTCGAGCAGGTACTGGACAGTCCTGCTGTTGCGGATTGCGTATCGCGCGGCGAGGAGGTTACCCTGACGGTGGTGGGGGAGAACGAGGGGCAGAGCATGCGCCTGCTGGCCGGGCTGGAAGGCTGCGCGGCCGGACGGAAGAACACCTTCTGCTGTGCGGCACAGCCTGAAGAGGTAGCCCTTGCGCACGAGGCCGGTCTTTCCTATGGCAAGTACCGTGCATTTCTGGAGGCGCAGGCGCTCGATCCCTCTCTCACCCCGCAGGAGGTGCAGGGGATGAGCATGCGGGAGATCCGGGAGCTGACGGAGGCGTTGGCGGCGGGAGAGGAACCCGTTGCGCAGGAGGACACACAGCCGGGCCGCCACGGCGGCGGGGGCGGCAACGGAAAGGGAAATCAAGGAAATGGCGGGGGCGCGGGGCGATGAGGCCAATACGCGCCCCTGTCCTTTTTCTGGAAAGCGATTGCTGATCTTTCAGGCATTGACAAGCGGCTTGTGGGCGGCTATAATACGTTGGTGATTCTATGCCCCGGCGCAAGCGTCGCCCCGCCAAGCAGGCGGACGGCGCTGCTTTGTGCTATTTTAAGGGGCGAAGCGCATATCAGAAATGCAGGGGCGGCCCATGCCGCCGAAAGGAGACCCAAAGCCATGGCGGACCAGGAAAAGAAAGTCATTCTTACCCGCGAGGGGTATGAGAAGCTGGAAAAGGAACTGGACTACTACATCAGCGTCAGGCGCAACGAAATTTCCGAGCAGATCGCCATCGCGCGCGGCTTTGGCGATCTGAGCGAGAATGCCGAGTATGATGAGGCCAAGAACGAGCAGAGCCGCATCGAGGCCAAAATCGTGGAGATGGAAAACACCCTGCGCAACTGCGTGGTGGTGGAGGACGACGAGGTCAGCACCGATGTGATCGGCGTGGGCAACACCGTGAAGGTGCAGAATCTGACCATGAAGATCGAACAGACCATCACCATCGTGGGCGCAAACGAAACCGACCCCAAGAACATGAAAATCAGCTCCGAAAGCCCCATCGGCGCGGCCCTGCTGGGCAAGCGCAAGGGCGAGACCGTCGATGTGGAGGTTCCCGCCGGCGTGATGAAGCTCAAGGTTCTGGAAATCAGCCGGTGACGCATTAGCATACCAAAGGAGAGGGTTTCATGGACACACAGGCCGCCGTTCCCCAGCAGCTGACCGAGCAGGAGAGCATCCGCCGCGAAAAGCTGCGCAAGCTGCGCCAGGCGGGGCAGGACCCCTACGCCATCACACGCTACGACCGCACGCATGAAAGCACGGATATCCTCAATGGCTTTGACGAGCTGGAGGGCAAGGAAGTCAGCGTGGCGGGCCGTATGATTTCCAAGCGCGTGATGGGCAAGGCCAGCTTTGCCCACATTCTGGACGCGCAGGGTGATTTGCAGGTTTACATGCGCCGCGACGACCTGGGCGAGGAGGCATATGCCGCTTTTAAGGACATGGACATCGGCGACGTGATCGGCGTGAAGGGCACGGTGTTTCGCACCCAGAAGGGCGAAATCAGCGTGCACGCCAGTCAGGTGACGCTGCTGTGCAAGAGCCTCAAGGTGCTGCCGGAGAAGTTCCATGGCCTCAAGGACCCGGATCTCCGCTACCGTCAGCGCTATGTGGACATGATCGTCAACCCCGAGGTGCGCGAGACCTTCCGCAAACGCAGCCGTGTGATCAACGCCGTGCGCGATTTTCTCAATGCCCGCGGCTTTCTGGAGGTGGACACGCCGGTCCTGCACACGCTGGAGATTGGCGCGGCGGCCCGTACCTTCAAAACCCATCATAACGCGCTGGATATCGACATGTTCCTGCGCATCGAGACGGAGCTGTATCTCAAGCGCCTGATTGTGGGCGGTTTCGACCGCGTGTACGAGGTGGGCAGGCTGTTTCGCAACGAGGGCATGGACGCTACGCACAACCCGGAGTTCACCAGCGTGGAGACCTACCAGGCATACGCCGACTACAACGACGTGATGGAAATGGTCGAAGAGCTTTACGCCTACGTGGCCAGGACGGTGTGCGGCTCCACCTGCGTGCCCTATGAGGGACAGATGATCGAGCTCAAGGCCCCGTGGCGGCGCGTGACCATGGCCCAGGCCGTCAAGGACGCCTGCGGCGTGGACTTTTTCGCCTGGCACAGCGACGAGGAGGCGCGCGCCTGCCTGGACGCCATGGGCGTGCATGTGGAAAAGGAGGCCAAGCGCGGCGACTGCCTGGCTGCTCTGTTTGATGAATATGTGGAATCCACGCTTGTTCAGCCTACGTTCGTGACCGATTATCCGGTGGATATCTCGCCCCTGGCCAAGCGCAAGCAGGACAATCCCGACCTGACCGAACGGTTTGAGTATTTCATCAACGGGCACGAGTTCGGCAACGCTTTCAGCGAGCTCAACGACCCCATCGACCAGCGTGCCCGCTTTGAGGAGCAGGTACGCCTGCGTCATGCGCAGGGCATCATGACCGCCCAGGTGGACGAGGACTTCCTCAACGCCCTGGAGTACGGCATGCCCCCCACCGGCGGACTGGGCTTCGGGGTGGATCGCATGGTGATGCTCATGACCGACAACGACTCCATCCGCGACGTGCTGCTGTTCCCCACGATGAAGCCTTTGAAATCCGGAAATGATGCCGCACAACAGGCTTGCGAAACCGCCTCGGGGGAGGAAAAGGCAGAGCCGGAAAAAATCGACTTTTCCAAGGTGGAAATTGAGCCTTTGTTTCAGGATTACGTTGACTTTGAAACCTTCAGCAAGTCCGATTTCAGAGCCGTGAAGGTGCTTGCCTGCGAAGCCGTACCGAAGTCGAAGAAGCTGCTGAAATTCACCTTGGACGATGGTACAGGCGAAAACAGAACGATTTTAAGCGGAATTCACGCCTATTACGAGCCGGAAGAACTGGTGGGCAAGACCTGTATCGCCATTACCAATCTTCCGCCAAGGCAGATGATGGGAATGGATTCCTGCGGTATGCTGATAAGCGCCGTACATCATGAGGAAGGCAAAGAAAAGCTTCATCTTCTGATGGTGGATGACCATATTCCGGCGGGCGCGAAGCTCTATTAAGACGGATTGCCCAAACGGGAGAGCGTTCCTCAAATAGGTCCAACAGGATGCATCGTTTGGGGCAGGTAAATGCAAAAAATTGCATAATGAGAAACCAAACAAAGAACCAAAGAGGGCGGTGTCTGAACAGGCAGACATCGCCCTTCTTGGATGGAAAAATCCATGATTGGTTGTGGAAAACGGCACAGGAGGGCTGTCTGACCGAATGTTATTATGCGTTGCTTGCAGCAACGGCCCGCCTTATATACAATCATGGCAGCATCTGAAAGGAAGGTGGTTATCCAAAATGCTCAATGAAAATATCCGCTCAATCAGAAAGGCAAAAGGGCTTTCGCAGGAAGAACTTGCCATCAAACTCAATGTGGTGCGGCAGACGATTTCCAAATGGGAAAAAGGCTTGTCAGTCCCGGATTCCGATCTCTTGATTTCCTTATCAGAGGTATTGGAAACCCCCGTAAGCACGTTGCTTGGAGAAACAGTGGCTGAGCCGGAAAGGAATGACGTAAAGGCGATTTCCGAAAAGCTGGAGGTTATCAACCATCAGCTCGCCCAAAGAAAAACAACGAGGCGGAAGATCGTTCATTGGATATGTATTGCCTTGTGTGTGGCTGTTGTCATGATATTTGCGGCCCTGACCGTACTCAAGAGCCCTTACTTGGGCTGGGATGCCAGTGCCCCTGAAACCGCAGTTATCCGAGTGGGAGTTCATACCATGGAATGGATATTCGTAAGAGCCGCACCGCTTGTCCTGCTGGGAGGCATTGTCGGAGCTTTTTTGACACGAAAAAAAGAGTAACAGGGAAATCGGGCCGTTAAAAAGCCCGGCTACGCGGAAAAGCCATGTTTCCTGCGCATCCGGGCGCCTGAAACGCTTCTGAGAATTTCCGGAACAAAGAAGGGAATGTCCGCCCCATGTGCTGTTGCACGGAGCAAAGCGACCCGAAGGTGGGGGCGAAACAAGCGGCAGGCGCGGGCGGCGCCTGCCGCGACCATCGAGCGATTGGGACATGGATATAACATCCGTCAAGGTGCAGAGGAAAGCGCAAAGGATCGAACCATTGCGCCATGATAACGCCGCCTTCCACACTTTGTCAGCCTTTTTGCATCATGCGGGGCACGATGCGCAAGTCAGATCAGGCGCGCCTCACAGGGGTATGATACAATGGGGACAAAGCCTGGGCAAGGAGGGGGAAGGCCATGTGTCAGTGGCACAGGAATATCCAGCGCATGATCGACGAAATCGACGCCTGTATCCGGCGCGAAGACGACGAGGCGTCAACGTTAAGCCGCCTGGCCGGGAAGCTGGGATACTCGGAGAGCTACGTCTCCAGGAAATTCAGGGAGCTTTCCGGCATGCGGCTGAGGGAATACCTGTGCGGCCGCAGGCTGGCCTTTGCCCTCAGGGATCTGCGCTGCGGCGGAAACGGGATTCTGAACATTGCGCTGAAATATGGCTATTCCTCCAGCGAGGCGTTTGCCCATGCGTTTAAGGCGGCCTACGGGCTGTCCCCCAGCGCATACCGCCTGAATCCTGTGCCGGTCGCGCTCCGCACCGTTTTGCGGCCATTGGACTGTTATCTGGTGGGGGCGGAAAAGACAGACGCGGCGGAAATGGACGGCGGGATAAAGACGTATTTTGTAACCCTTCCCGCTCACAAGTTTCTGCACATCCGCAACTATGAAAGCATCGGCTACTGGGACTTCTGGCAAAAACAGAGCCTGATTCCCGGGCAGGACCATGAAACCATTTGCGGGCTGCTGAGCCGCATTCCTGACAAGCTGGATGATTTGGGCGCAACGGAAGCCGACAGCGGCAGCGGGCAGGTGATGGGGTTTATCAACGAGCCGGAGGGACGGATCTGCAGCTGGGGCATACCGCTTGCGGAGGCGTACGGTGTCCGTCTGCCAGCCGGTTACACGGGGCCCGTTCCGCCGCAGATGCAGCTGATGGACGTTGCAGAGGGAACCTACGTCGTTTTTGAGCATGGTCCCTTTGATTTTGAAACGCAAAACGCCCTGGTTGAAGAAAAAATCGAAAGGGCGATGAAGGCATTCCAGGGCGCGCGGACGGGATACCGGCTTGATTTGACGCCGGGCAGGGTGTTCTACTTTTACCATGACTGCAAGCGATTCTGGAAGTATGTAAGGCCGGTGAGGGAGGAAACGACCACCTCGCCAACCAACGATGAGGCGTAAGCCGCACGCCTAAAGGAATAAGAAAAAGCAGCTTATGCTTGCTGCCTTGCCACAACGCACCAAGGCCTGGACCGTCTCTTGCAACAGGGACGCCAGACCGTTGAAAAACCCACGCTTTGGGAGAAAGCCACGTTTCTTGCGCCCTGCAGGCACTCGCAATATTTGCAAAAAATGCCGCGGCATAAGGCTTTGGGACGCAGCCCCCAACCCCGGCAGGCGCGGAGGGAAGCGCCTGCCCGGTGGGCTGTTGGGCCGTAGGCCCAAAGCGACCCGCAAGTGGACCGCGACGATTGAGCGGGCAAAACGGAAGCAACATGGCGTCAGGGAAGCGCGAATGATTGGGCACCCGATGATCCCTCCTGCACTCCGCACCTTGTCAACGGCCTGACGCTTTCTCCTGATGGAAACGAAACAAAATGCCTGACAGGCAAATGAAGCCGGTGGCCGGGCACCCTGCGATCCATTCCAAGCCGGAAAAAGGGCCAATGGGCCTGCCTACTCCCTCGACTCCAAAGCGCCCTCACGCGCCTTGCCGGTGGAGGAACGCACAATGAGCTGCGGGGTGTATTCGATTTTGTTGACAAACGGTCCGGGAGCGGCGGCAGGGGCGGTGCGGGAGAGAACCATGTCTACGGCGGCCTGACAGCGAGTGCGCAGGTGATGATCGATGGTGGTCAGACTGGGCGTGGTGATGGCCGAGGAAAAGATGTTGTCAAAGCCGCAGACCGAAACATCGCTCGGAACACGGATACCGCGGGCGGTCAGCTCGGCCAGAATGCCCAGGGCAGTCATGTCGTTAACGCCGATGAGCGCGGTGGCATTGCTGCGACGGCGGATGAGCTCGGCGGTCAGGGCGCGGCCGACGTTGTACTCGTAGGGCATGTTGGTGAGAGCGTCGGCCTCGGCGCTGCGTTCGGCGGAGAGCACCTCAAGACCATCCCGAATTCCATGGGATTCCAGCTGCCGGCGGATGCCCTCCAGGCGCTGGCTGCGCGCCAGGGAGAGCTGATTGAAGGGGGTGGAGATAAAGACCAGCCTGCGGTGGCCCAGCTGGCACAGATGCTCGGCCAGCAGCGCGCCTGCGGCCACGTTGCGCAGCTCAATGGAGCATACGCTCAGCTCATCCTGCTTTTCCCCGATGAGCACCGTGGGCAGGGTGTCGGCGATCTTCTCCACCAGCCGGGGAAAGCTGGGAAGAAACGTATAGATGATGCCGTCCACGTGCGCGTCCACGAATGTGTTGAGGTAGAATTTTTCCAGCTCCGGCTTTCGGAAGGTGTTGCACACGATGACGCGGTAATCCAGGCTGTCGGCGTACTGCTCAATGGTCTGGATGATTTCGGAATAGTATTGATTGGTCAGCGTGGGGGTAAGCACCAGCAGCATCCGGGAGCCTGCCTGCGCGCTGGCCTTTTTGCGGGCGGGCAGGTGGTAGTTGAGCTGCTGTGCGGCAGCGAGCACGCGCTCGCGCGTTTCACTGCTGAAGGTAATTTTGCTGCTGTTATTGAGAATCAGGGATACGGTGGCCTGTGATACACCCGCCAGCGCCGCCACATCCTGCGAAGTCGCCTTTTTCATATGGAATCGTGCCTCCTCATTCATCACTAATATTATAATGAAAATAACCCACGTGTCAACCAGCGTATCCGCGCTCAAAAAGGCCGTTTTTTCATACCGCTTTTCCACGGTTTTTCTTGACATTCAAGCGCTTGTCGGCTATACTGGTGACGATGGATATTATTTATATTTAATATTTATTACTAATATTTCAATACTGGGACAGGGAGAAAGTGGTGCATTCAAGATGGAAATGGACCGATCCAACGCCCGTTCCCTCCTCCGGAAACCCATCCTGGCCCTTGGCGAGCTGCTGGTGGACCTGGTGCCGGAGCGCACGGGCATGCGCATAGAGGATGCCGGAGCGGTGATCAAGACCGCCAGCGGGTCGGCGGGTATTTTTGCGTGCGCGGCTGCGCTGCTGGGAGCCCAAAGCGGCTTTATTGGAAAGGTGGGCCGGGACAGCCTGAGTCGAATGGTGATGCGCACGCTGGAGGAGCAGGGGGTGGACCTGAGCTGCGTGACCGTTACGGACCAGGGACAGATTGGCCTGGCCTTTCTGGAATACCTGCCGGGCGGCGGCCGCAACTATCAGTATTACCGCAAGCATTCGGTAGGCAGCCTGCTGGGCGCCGACGACCTGGATCAGGCCGGTATAGCGGGCGCCTACGCGGTACACTTTCCCGGGATGCTGCTGGAGCTCACGCCCCAGATGCGCGGCGCGTGCGAGCGGCTGGTGGAAATCGCCCGCTCAAACGGCGTGCTGGTGTCCTTCGACCCCAACATCCGTCAGGAGCTGGCAAGCGGCTCGGATGCGCTCCGTCGCCTGCAATGGGCCATGGAGCAGGCGGACGTGGCGGCCCCCACGCTCGCGGAGGGCCAATTTCTCACCGGCGAAACCACCGTAGGCAACGTGCTGCGTGCTTTGCACCGCATGGGGCCGCGCGTGGTGGCGCTGACTCGTGACAAAGACGGAGCCGTCATCAGCATGGACGGACAGGTGGCCGTGGCCGAAGGCATCGATATGGAGGCGGTGGACCCCACCGGTGCGGGCGACACGCTGGCGGCGGCGCTGTGCGTGGGGCTGCAGGAGGGTATGCCGCTGATGCGGCTGGCGGCGTTTTGCAACAGTGCAGGCACGCTGGTCATTACGCGGCGCGGGGCCATCGGCCTGGCGCTGCCCACCCGTGAGCAGGTGGAGGCGCTGGCCGCCTCGGAGGCATGCCGCGTGACCTGCCTGCCGCTGGACAGCATGCCCTGAGAGCGACTCGCGGCACAAACCAAATATGCGAAAGGAAGGAACGACGGCATGATATCGCTGAAACAGCGTCTCAGAAACGGCGAACAGGTGCTGGGCACCATGGTGGCCACCTTCGCCAGCCCGGATATCGGAAAGATCCTCAAAGGCTGCGGCTTTGATTTTTTCATCATCGACTGCGAGCATGGCTCCTTCACCACGCGCGAGGTAGCCAACATCATCGCCGTGGCGCGTGGCGCACAGATCCCCGCGCTGGTGCGCATCCCGGAGATGCGGCGCGAGCACGCGCTCAAGTTCATGGAGATGGGCGCAAGCGGCCTGCTTTTGCCCAACACCGAAACTGCCGAGCAGGCGCGCATGCTGGTGGACTGCGCCAAGTACGCGCCTCTGGGGCATCGCGGGGTGTCGCTGTCGCGGCCGCATACGGACTTTGCCAGGGTCAGCGGCGCGGAGTACATGCCGCGTGCCAACGATGAAACGCTTCTGATGTGCCAGATCGAATCGCGCCGTGGCGTGGAAAATATCGAGGCCATTCTGGCGGTTGAGGGCATCGACGTGGGCTTCATCGGCCCCAACGACATGACGCAGGACTATGGCATCCTCGGCCAGTTCGAGCATCCCGACATCGTGGCTGCCTTTGAGCGCGTGATTGCGGCGGCCAGAGCCAACGGCAAGTGGTCCGGGGTGCATTTCGGCTCCGCCGCGCCGCTCGCGCCGTGGCTGTCGCGCGGTATGCAGATCAACATGTGCAGCAGCGACAACGGCCTCCTGGCGCTGGGCGCGGCCGCGATGCGCAGGCAGCTGGAAGGAGGCGTGGCATGAAGATCGTCGTGCTGGACGGATATACCGAGAATCCGGGGGACCTGAGCTGGGCGGGCTTTGAGGCGCTGGGGAGCCTCACGGTATACGACCGCACCCCCTTTGTAGAGGGAAATGCCGAGATCCTGCGCCGCGCCAGGGGCGCGGAGGCGGTGATCGTGAACAAGACGCCGCTGTCCGCCGAGACCATCGGGGCGCTTTTGCCGGAGCTTCGCTACATCGGCGTGCTGGCCACGGGCTTCAACGTGGTGGATATCGCCGCCGCGAAGGCCGCGGGCATCCCCGTGTGCAACATCCCCACCTACGGCACCACGGCGGTGGCACAGTTCGCCATGGCGCTGCTGCTGGAGTTGTGCCATCACGTGGCCGACCACAGCCGCTCCGTCAAGGCGGGCGACTGGAGCCGTTGCCCGGACTTCTGCTACTGGAACACGCCGCTCATCGAGCTGGCGGGAAAGACCTTCGGCGTCATCGGCTATGGGCGCATCGGCCAGGCCACGGCGCGGCTGGCCGCGGCCTTCGGTATGGAGGTGCTGGCCTGTGACGCCTATGCGAAGCCCTGCCCGCCCGCGCGCCTGACCACGCTGGAGGAGGTTCTGGAAAAGAGCGACGTGATCAGCCTGCACTGTCCCCTCACGCCGGAGACACAGGGCATCATAAACCGCGAGACGCTCGACCGAATGAAAGACGGGGTCTTTCTGCTCAACACCTCGCGCGGGCCGCTGGTGGACGAGGCGGCGCTCGCGGACGCCCTTGCGAGCGGCAAGGTCGCGGGCGCAGGACTGGATGTGCTGGCCGTGGAGCCGCCGCTTGCGGACAACCCGCTCATGGCTCGGCCAAACTGCCTCATCACGCCGCATATCGCCTGGGCGCCCAAAGAGAGCCGCCAGCGGCTGATGGACGTGGCCGTGGCAAATCTCAAGGCATGGCTGAACGGCGCGCCTCAGAACGTGGTGAATCCATAAACGGATACGAGAAAGGGCCGCACCCTTTCCCCGGAGGACGGGGAGGGCGCGGCCCTTCAGGTTGCTGACAAAGTGTGGGGGGCTTCCCGGTTGCTCAATCATTCGCGCGGCCCTGACGGTTGCGCGAATGGTTTCGCTGCCCCGCTGCGAGTCGCTTTGGGCCGTTGGCCCAACAGCCCACCGGGCTGGCGATTCCCTTCACGCCACCGGGCCGGCGCTTCCCTCCGAGACCGTCAGAGCGTCACGACGCGCCGCTGCGCATACGCCTCCAGAGCGCCGGTGAGCAGATGGTGGCTCATTTCCGCCTCGGCGGGCGTGAAGCAGCCGAAATCGCAGGGCAGGCCGCGCAGCTCGCTCACATATGCGGCGAACATCTGCAACAGCGAATCCGAGAACCCGAACTCGAAGATGCCCCCAGTGATGACCGGATAGAGCGTCTTTTGCCCCACCACCAGCCGCGCCCATGCCTGCTCCCGGCCCACGGCCTGAGTGTAGCGTACGGCGTTGGGATCGTCGGTGGTGAAGCGGGCGGACAGGTTCAGGCCGTAGATCTCGTATTCGACGGTATTGGTACAGCCGGGGGCCATGCGCTTCATCTCCATCTGCATGGGGAAGCGGTCGCCGGCAGCGTTCTCGGCCTCGCAGAGCAGGATCGCGTTGTCCCACGTCTCGCAGGGCACGGGCGCGCCGTCGGGACCGGGGCGCTCGGGCACGAGGTTGGCCAGCTGGGCGCTCACCGTCAGCGGACGGATGCCCAGATGGAAGGGCAGGTGCTGGGTGTGAATGCCCAGGTCGCCCATGCAGCCGTAGTCGCCGTTGATGGCGCGCATGCGCTTCCAGTTGATGGGCTTGTTCAAATCCATGTCCGAGGAATGGCGGATGGCGAAGCGCGCCTCGATGATGCGGCCGAAGGCGCCCTCGCGGTACCATTTCACCATCTGCTGCACGGCGGGATAGTAGGGAAACTCGCTGGTGCAGCGCACGAACACCTCCGGGCGCTCCGCCATGGCGGCCTTGATCGCCTCAAAGCCCGCCAGGTCCATGCCGAAGGGCTTTTCGCCCAAGAGGTGCTTGCCCGCGCGGATCACGTCGCCGTAGACCTGCGCGTGCAGGTTGTGGGGCACGGCGCAGTACACCGCCTCCACCTCGGGGTTTTCCAGAAGCTCGTGGTAATCCCGATAGAAATACCGGGTTTCCGGCACGCGCTCAAACCACGAAAGCCTTTCGGGCGAGGAATCGCACGCCGCCACGATCACGGGGCGGGGCAGGTCACCCGTCAGGTGCAGCCAGCGCATGGACACGCTGGCAAACTCCCGTCCCATCAGGCCGCAGCCGATGATGCCGAAGCGTACCTCCGCGCTCATGCCTCCGCCTCCTTTCCCTCCAGCGCCTCCTCAAACAGCGCCACCAGCTTGCACACCATGGCCGGGGTGGCGGTCAGCGGCAGCTTGGTCAGCGCGGCGGGCGGGCAGTTGGGCTTGTAGGTCTGGGCGCTGATGTCCACGCAGCGCTCCTGCGCCATGCGGCGGCAAAACGCCGTGGCGTCCTCGACGCGGTGGAAGTGCAGCGCCGTCATGTGCGCGTTGCCCGCCACGCCCACGCACAGGTCCGGGTGCCTCTCGGCCAGCCTGCGCATCTCCTCGTGGTACAGGTCACCCGTCTTACGGATATGCGGCCCGTTGGCCTCGATGAAGGTCATCGTAATCAGGTAGGCCAGGCTGGCCAGCTCCTCCTGGCCGTTGGTGACCAGCGCGCCGAACTGGCTCAGGATGTCAAACGCGCCGCTCAGCAGCAGGCGGCTGGCGGGATAGACGCCGCCGGGGAAGCCCTTGCCCACGGAGACGAAGTCCGGCGCAAGGCCGTACTGCCGAAACAGGAACAGTCCCTCGTACCAGGCGCAGGACTGGATCTCGTCGCACAGCACCGGCGTGTCGCTTTCGCGGCAGAGGCGGTAGGCGGCCTGAAGATACGCTTCCTCCAGCCGGATGGCCCCGTAGTTCATCATGATGATCTCGTGACAGAAGCCCGCGGTCTTGTATGGCGGGGTGTTCCATGCTTCGATGGCCTGCCGGAAGCCCGCGGCGTCGTTGATGGGCACGGAAACCACGCGGTAGATGCCTGCGTCCTCCATTTTGCGGGTAAATTCGGGCCACAGGCCGCGCAGGGTCTGGGCCACGACGGTGGTGCCGTGGTAGTTGCCCGCGAGCCCTCCGGCCTGGTCCGCCATGACCAGAAACACGGGGATGCGCCCAGCGTAGGGCGCAGACGAGCCGTCGAGGCTGTAAAAGCGCGCCAGCATCATCTTCAGCGCCGCCTCCACCGCCAGCGAGCCCGTCTCCAGGTTGATGACCCGGCTGAGCACGCCCGGTTTCCGCGAGGCGATCACGCCCTCCAGCGCGGGATCGTCAGGGCGCAGGCCGTTGGCTGCGGCGATCAGGCGGCGCTCCAGCGTGCGGGTGATGAAGCCGCGGGTGTTGTTGTGCGTGGCGTTGGGCACGCCCAGCGCGCGGGCACGGTCGATCAGCGCATAGCCGGGGAAGCTATGGCCCAGCGGAATCTGGTAGTGCTCGCTCTTGCCGGTGAAGTACAGGCGGCCGTCCTCGCCCACACGGAAGGCCCCCAGCGCCGACAGCGGCGCGGCCCCGCTGTGCTGCGCCGACCGGTAGGAATCCGTGGGCGCGCCTGCCTCGCTGTTTGCAAAGCCGTCCGTCACGCGGCAGCCCACCTTTTCCATCAGCGCCTCCTGCCGGCGGGCGAAGGCTTCGGGATACCAGTCGATTTTCTCGTCGGCCAGGGCGCGCAGCGCCTCCGGGCTTTCGCCCGTGAGCAGCGCGCGCGATTCGCATACCGCCCGCGTGTAGTCCGCCCCCAGCAGGTCGGTCAGGGACAGACGAAGGCTCTCAATCATCCAAAACGCCTCCTTTGCGGCTCATATCCGCACAAATTCGATGCCCGCCAGCCGGCACCACAGCCGGACGCGCTCCTCCGGCACGCCCTCCACGATCACCTCATGATGCGTGCCGCCCTGCTCCAGCCATGCCTTCACGCAGGCGCGCACGCCGCTTTGCGGCCGGAAGAAGAGATAGGGCATGTCGCAGCGCCGCAGGTCCGCCTTGTCCAGCACCTCGCCCGGCGCGTAGACCAGGCGGAAACGGTCGCCGCCCAGGTGCGCAAGGCTCATCACCGCTACGGGCCCGGGCTTCTGGGTGAAGATCAGCGTCGGCGGGTTGTCCAGTCCGCCTTCGCCGAACACGCGGTCCATCAGGAACGGCTTTCGGTCCGTGCGGGCCATGGCCCAGTTGCCCTCGCCCGCATGGCACATCAGGATGGCCTCGCGCGCCAGGTCCATCATGTACATCTCGCTGAAGTTGGCGCGCCCGCACAGGCGGATCATCGCGGCCATGAGCATGGCGCAGGTGGCGTCGCCCTCGGCGGCGTAGCCGTAGCCCTCGGCCATGAGGTTGGACGCGGCCAGGAAGGGCAGGTGGATGAAGCGCCCGTCCGCGCCCAGCTCGTCAAAGTGAAGGGTGTAGCCCGCGTAGCCGCCCGACTCCAGCCAGGCGCGGATGCCCAGGTACATGCGCACCGACTCGGCGTGTCGCTCCGGCGGCATGTGGGGGTCCACGTCGAAGCGCTCGCGGTCCAGCGCCATCAGCCGCGCGATCTCCTTTTCGTCCGCTTCGGCGCACAGCCGCCTCACCGTGCCGATGGAATCGTACACAAATTCCGGCCCCAGCACGCGGTAAACCGCCATGTCGTCCGTCACCACGTCGCCCATGCCGGGCAGGCGGCCGATCACGCCGATGCGCATGCGCCGCATGGCCTCCACCGTGCGCGCCGCCGCGCCGAAGTCCCGGACGAAGGCGGCGAGCTCCCCGTTTTTGCGGCTGCCCGCAAAGAAGACGCAGGGGATGCCCGCGCGCAAGAGGCAGTTGGCGTTGTCCTGCGAGCCGTGGATGCCCTGGTTGACGGTGAGCTCCAGCTCCTCAAAGTCGTCGCCCACGGTTTCGTCGGGCTGCACCAGCGCCAGCGCCAGCGGGAGCGAATTGCGCTGCATGGCGTGTACCAGGTACTGCCCCTGCGAATAGGTGAGCAGCAGAATCAGGATGCCGTCCAGCCCCTGCGCGTTGAACCCGGCCACGATGGCCTCGATGTCGGCGCGGCTCAGCGCCACGCGGGGAAAGACGCACTCCGCCGCCTCCGAAAGCGACGAAACGACCTCCTCCACATAGGCGTGTTGCCGGGCCGTGATACCCGGAAACAGCGGCTCGTAGCCCTCCAGCATCAGCGCCAGCACGCCGAGGCGGGGTTTGTTTTGAGCTTGCATTGCGATGCCTCCTTCAGTCCAGTACCTCGTCGGAAAACAGCGGTTTCAGCGCCGCGTACAGGCGGCGGGAGCGGCCATGGGCAGCCTCCGCCCGTGCGGCGAGGGCGGGGTCGGGCGCATAGGCCGCCGCCTCGCGCGGCGGGGGAACCTCTCCGCGGGCGATCAGGCCGCTCCCCCAGCCCGCCAGCAGCGCCGCGCCCTGCGCGGCTGCCTCGGTGCAGGCGGGCACGCGGAACACGCGGCCACAGATATCGGCCTTCATTTGCAGCCAGACGGCGCTGCGCGCGCCGCCGCCCAGCGAGCGCACCTCCCGAGCCGGGCAGCCCAGCCGCTCCAGATCGGAGAGAAAGTCGCGGATCATGAACGCCGCCGACTCCATCACGCTGCGCGCCAGATGCGCCCGCGTGGTGGACAGGCGCGCGCCGTAGAACGCCCCCCGCGCGCCGGGACATTCGTCCTGATCGGGCGCGCCCGCCAGGAAGGGCAAAAACGTCACGCCCTCGCATCCCAGGGGCACGGCGGCGGCCTCGCGGTCCAGCGCGGCATAGCCCGCGCCCCCGGCGGGCAGGTCCGGGCAGCACACATCCCGGAACCAGCGAAGCGCCATGCCCGCGGTGTTGCCGATGGGCAGGTACAGATACCGGCCCGGCAGCGCGTGACGGTAGACCGTCACGCGGCGCTCCCGTGGGAAGGCGGGATGCTCGGCGCAGGCGGCCATCACCAGCGCGGTGCCTGTGGTTTCCGTCACCGCGCCCGGTTCCGCCGCCCCCGCGGCCAGCGCGGCGGCGGTCTGGTCCATGGCCCCCGCCGCCACGGGGATGCCCTCCGGCAGTCCCAGCAACGCCGCTGCCTCCCTTCGCAGCGGCCCCGCCTTCTCCCCGCACGGCATGCACGCCGGCAGCAACCGCACGGAAATCCCGGCGGCTTCCAGCGCCTCCGGCCAGTAGCGGTCATGGCGGATGTCATACCAGCCGGTGGAGGTCTGCACCGCGGGCTCGGTGACCGCGCGGCCCGTGAGCCGGCCCAGCAGGTAGTCCTCCAGCAAAAGCAGCCGTTCCGCCCCGTGCAGGCCCCCGTTTTCACGGAGCCACATCGCCTTGGCCAGCGGCGTGGCGCCGCTCAGCTGTGGCAGGCCCGTTGTTTCATAGAAGCGTTGGCGGCCCAGAATCTTCTCCAGCACCGCGGCCTGCGTCCCGGCGCGGCTGTCCAGCCACACCAGAAAGGGCCGCAGCGCCTGCCCCTGCGCATCCGCGGGAACCATGGTCTCTCCCTGCGTGCATAGCCCCAGCGCCTCGGGGCGGTGGCCGGGCGCGGCAGCCAGCGCGGCGCGCATGGCATCCCGCGCCGCCGCGAGGTACGTTTCCGGCCGCGCCTCCACCCACGCGCCGCGCGTGTCAAGCGCATACTCCTGAACGCAGCAGGCGATCAGCTCCAGCTCCGGCGTGAACAGGCACGCCTTGACGGATGTGGTGCCCACATCCAGCGCCGCAATGCACGGCGGCATGGTCAGGCCCTCCCTTCGCTGCCGAAGATGCGGATGTGGTTCATCGTCTCCTGCTTAACAGCGTCGGTCACGAAGGGCATCAGCTCGAACGCGCCCGTGCGCTCGGTGAAGTGGGCATGGGCGGCGCGGGCGGCGGCGAGGTTGTTGTGGGTGAAGATGTTGATCTTGGAGATGCCGCCCGCCACACATGCGCGGAACTGCTCCTCCGAAAGGCCGCTGCCCCCGTGCAGCACCAGCGGGCAGGAGCAGGCGGCCGCGATGGCGCCAAGGCAGTCAAGGTCCAGTTTCGGCGCCTTGGCGTACACGCCGTGGGCTGTGCCGATGGCGACGGCCAGCGCGTCGCAGCCGCTTTCCTGGGCAAAGCGCAGGGCGTCCTCCGGCCGGGTGTAAACGCTGCGGGCAATATCCTCTTCCGCCGAGCCGTTGGAGCCCACATGGCCGATCTCGGCCTCCAGCGAGCAGCCCGCGGCATGCGCCTTTTTCGCCATTTCGCTGATGCGGCGCACGTTCTCCTCAAAGGACAGCATGCTGCAGTCGTACATCACGGAGGTGAAGCCCAGCGAAATGGCCTCCTCCACCAGCTCCGGGGTGAAGCCGTGGTCGAAGTGCACGGCCACCGGCACGCTCGCGCGGCGGGCGATGCCCAGCATCATGTCGGCGTAGTCCGGCAGGGACGCGCCGGGCAACAGGCTTTCCCCCGGCCCGATGATGACCGGCGAGCGCAGCTCCTCCGCGGCGGCGATGATGCCGCGCGTCATCTCCAGGGTGACACAGTTGAACAGGCCCACGGCGTAGCCGCCCTCGCGGGTGCCGGAGAGAATGGTTTTGAGATTGACGAGCATACTGCAATCCTCCTTAGTAGTCGATGGTGACGAAGCGTCCGCTCTGCGCGGCCTCTCGCGCCGCGAGGCAAACCGCCGCGCTCCTGAGCCCGTCGGCCAGGTCCGAGCGGGAGGGCTGGCCGTCCATCACGCGCAGGAACTCCAGCGCGAGCGCCTCGTCGCCGCCGAAGTGGTTGCCGTCCGGGAAGCGGAACTGCCTCGTGACGGTCTGGGGGGTGAGGTAGCGGTCCTCGCGGATCCGGGCCGTGTAGAAGTCAAACTCGGCGCTTGCGTCGGTGCCGATGAGCCTCGCGCCGCGGCGGCCCGCGCCTTTCTTGACGGTGAAGTTCTGGCTGTAGGTGACGATCATGCCGCTTTCCATGGTCAGGATCATGGCCGCGCCGTCCTCGTTTCCGGTATCCTTCGCAAAGCAGCAGGCGTCGCCCTGCACGTCCTCCTTGAGGATGCGCCCGACCACGTAGCTGCTCTCGCGGCAGGTGCGGTAGTCGGGACAGTCGGGGCAGCGCAGGCCCGCGGGGCGGTCGCCGCGGTAGTAGAGCTTGGCGGTGGCCGCACACACGGACACGGGCCGCTCGCCGGTCAGGAAGCACAGGTAGTCCACGTCATGCGTGGCCTTCTGCAGAAACAGCCCGCCCGTCTGCGCCGGGTCGCGGTACCAGCTGTGGTAGTACACGCTGCCGTAGGGCACGTTGTTGGCCGCCTGCACCATGGTCAGCCTCCCCAGACTGCCGCTGCGCGCCAGCTTCTCCATCTCCAGCGTGATGGTGGAAAAGCGAAGCGGGAAGCTCACCACCACGCGCTTTTCCTGTCCCCGGCCCGCCTCGCGCAGCGCCTCGTACTGCTCGCGGCTGATACACACGGGCTTTTCCAGAAACAGCGGCATGCCCGTTTTCAGCACCCGGCAGGCCAGCGGCGTATGCAGCGGGCAGCGCGTGCCGATGAACACGCCGTCCAGATCGTCGCGGGCCAGCAGCGGCGCCGCGTCCTCATACCATCGTGTTTCGGCAAAGTAGGGGTCGTCCTTCGTTCCCGGCGCGATCTGTGCGTGCCGCGGATCGGCCACGGCGGCCACGCAGATGTCCGCTTCCAGCGCGCGGAAAGCCTTGAGCATGGTTTCGGAGCGAAGGCCGTAGCCGATAAAGCCGATTCGTTTCATCGTAAAAGCCCTCTCTTTCGTTTGCGTTTCTTCCATAATATTTAAGGACAAAGCCCTTGACTAATATTTTTATTATTATTAGTAAAGTGACGGAGGCGCCGCCCTTCCTTCAAGCGGCGGGAAAAACATGATTTCGATCTTCATTTACGCTTGACACCAAAAGGTTTTGCTGGTATAGTATAAGCATCGGACGATTTGCAGAACCATTTTGCCACAAGTACCTAATAAAAGTCAAGTGGTTCAAAAAATACGTATCAACCACAAAAATTATTAGCTAATAATTAAGTCAGGAGGATGCGGCATGTCTGGACAGGCAGGGGCCCCAAGGGCCCGGTATTTTTCCAAAGAGCCGAAGGAAAATCTGCTGATCCGATTCTCTACGGCTGCCCGAAAATACTGGTTTATTTATCTGCTGGCCATTCCGGGCCTGCTGTTCCTGCTGGTGTTCAGCTACGCGCCCATGTATGGCGTGGTACTGGCCTTCAAGGACTTCAAGATGAACCTGGGCGTGATGGGCAGCCCGTGGGTGGGGCTTTACCACTACAGGGAGCTGTTCGCCGACCCGGCGTTTATTCAGGCCTTTAAGAACACGGTCATCATCAACATCTATAACCTCATCTTCGGCTTCACCTTCAACGTTTTTCTGGCGCTGATGATCAACGAGCTGCAGATGAAGCGTTTAAAGAGCGTCGTGCAGACCTGCGTCTACCTGCCCTACTTCCTCTCGTGGGTCATCTTCGCGGGCCTGGTGCAGGTGTTTTTGCAGGCCCCGGTCCCCGGCGACGTGGGCGGCGTGGTCAACCAGGTGATCCAGGCCATGGGCGGCGAGCCCATCGACTTCATGAAGCGGCCGGAGATGTTCCGCGGCATTCTGGTCATCACCAACATCATCAAGACCGCCGGCTATTCCACCATCATTTATCTGGCCGCGGTGGCGGGCGTGGACCCCGCACTCTACGAGGCGGCCTCCATCGACGGCGCCAACCGCCGCGACATGCTCCTGCACATCACCATTCCCCGCATCCTGCCCAGCGTGGCGGTGATGTTCCTGCTGAGCATCTCGCAGCTGTTCCTGTCCAACTTCGACCAGGTTTATAACCTCTACAACAACTTCGTCCTGAACACCGGCGACGTGCTCTCCACCTACATCTACCGCATCAGCCTGGGCGGCGGCGGCGAGTTCGAGCTGTCCACCGCAGCCAACCTGCTGCTCAATGTCATGGGCCTGATCGCGCTGGTGGTTACCAACCGGTTCGTCAAAAAGCTCGACGTGATGGGCATCTTCTAAAGGGGGGAACAGTATGGTCAAGGATGCGTCCAACATCACCAAGCCCAGAAAGACGATGCAGCAGGCCATCGGTTTCAACTTCTACGATGTGTTTGTAGTGGGCTTCTGCGTCATCTTCGCGCTCATCTGCTTCTATCCCATGTGGTACGTGCTGGTGGCCTCCGTCACGCCCTACGAGCAGTTCGTCAAGGGCGGGGCCCTGCTGTGGCCCAACGGCGGCGTGGACTTCCAGTACTACAGGATGATCTTTGAAAACTCGTCCTTCGTCACCAGCCTGTGGATTTCCGCCTCCAAGACGGTGCTGGGCACGCTGCTAAGCGTGCTGGTCACTTCCACCATGGCCTACGCCGTCAGCAAGGTGTACGTGCCGGGCATGAAGCTGCTGAACGTCCTCACGGTGTTTACCATGTTCTTCGCCGGCGGCCTGATCCCCACCTACATGCTCTACATGGAGATGAAGCTCATCCGCACCTATTGGGTGATGGTGCTGCCCTATGGGCTGAGCATCACGTACTTCATCATCATGCGCAACTACTTTTCCTACTCCGTGCCCCGCGAGCTGGAGGACGCCGCCCGCATCGACGGCTGCAACGACGTGCGCGTGTTCTTTCAGGTGATTCTGCCCCTGTCCAAGCCCATGCTGGCGGCGGTCAGCCTGTTTATCGCCGTGGGCTTCTGGAACGACTACTACAGCTACATGATGTACATCGCCACCAAGCCCACTTTGCAGCCCTTTGCCTGGGTGCTGCGCCGGGTGCTCACCGATTCGGCCATGATGTCGCAGATGCGCACCGGCGCGGTGGATATCGGCGCACAGCTGCCGCCGCCCATGGCGCTGCGCATGGCGACCATCATCTGCGCCATGCTGCCCATCATGTGCGTGTACCCCTTCCTGCAGAAGCACTTCGCCAAGGGCGTGCTCATCGGCGCCGTCAAGGAGTAAGGATGTACGGGCCTGCCATGGCTTGACACACATATTCCCATCAACCCATCAAAAAGGAGGAGTAGAAACCATGACAACTACCCTGAAAAAAGCGCTTGCGCTGGCCATGTGCCTGACGATGCTGGTTCTAGCGGTGCCGGGCTTCGCATCCGGCGAGGCCACGGGCCCGGAGGCAAATGCCGCCCGTGAGATGGTGAACATCCGTTTTTCGCAGTATGCCAACAGCGTGGACGACCAGGAAGGCATGGCCAACGATCCCATCAAGAAGGCCATCGAGCAGGCCGTGAACATCACTTTGGAATACGACACCGGCATCGAGGGCTATGACGACAGGCTCTCCACCGAGCTGGCCGTGGGCATGGCGCCGGACCTCTTCCCCACCTGGGGCGAGGCCACCAAGATCCGCCAGTTCGCCGAGGAGGAAGCGGTGTATGACATCGCCGCCATCATCAACGCCGAGCCGGAGCGCTATCCCATCCTCTACAAGATCATCAACACCGACGAGTACAAGATGTACAACAAGATGTACACCGGCGACGAGAACAAGGCGTACGCCATCTATTCGTTCTCGGCCCGCGCCTACCCCTCCTTTGCGGGCGTGCCGGCCTACAACACCGCCATCCTCGAGGAGGTCAACGAGGGCAAAGTGCCCGCGACCGTGGACGAGTTCGTGGCGTTCACCCAGAAGGCCGTGGAGGCAGGCTACTCCGGCTGGTGGCCCTACAACGCCAAGCTGACCAACTGGGCCGAGATCGACGGCACCATCGCCAGGCCTCTGGGAACGAGCCTTCGCACCCCCGCCACCTACGACTGGATGTGGACCGGCTTTGTGCCCGACGACGAGAGCAAGATCGGCACCGACGAGGAGCACTGGACGCTCATGACCGTCTCCGACGAGAGCAAGGAGGTCATGAAGATCCTGGCCGAGATGTATGCAAACGACGGCATCCACAACGGCGTGGGCACCCTGGTGGACGAGGACGACGGCTATGCCGCTTTCAACAACAAGACCCTCGCCTCCTACGGCTACAGCTACGGCTACTACACCCAGTTCAAGAAGCTCTACGACTCCTGGATGAAGGCCCATCCCGACGACGGCTCCCTGGCCGATCTCACCCTGGGCACCGCCCTCACCGACAACGACGGCAACTGGATGCGCGTCTATGACGTGCCCTCCTACGTGGGCGCTCACTACTTCATCCCCACCAGCTGCGCCTATCCCGACCGCGTGCTGGACCTGGTGGAGTTCCTGGCCAGCGAAGACGGCCAGAACCTGCTCTTCCGCGGCATCGAGGGCCTGACCTACACCATGGACGGCGACACCGTGGTCTACAACCTCGATGAGTTCGTCAACATCAACAAGTCCTACGGCTATCCCAACCCGGACCGCTGCCGTTACATGTGGTTCTCCTACCTGTTCTGCGCCAGCGAGATGAAGCTGGATCTGGTCAACAACGACTGGTGGGACGCCGTGACCACCCCCTATGACAACACCCTTGACTGGGCCGAGGGCGAGGCGCGCGAGTGCTACCAGTACGCCATCGACACCGTGCAGGCCTTCGTGGACAACGTCTACGTGCAGCTGCCCTCCTACTACGGCCTGGCCGCGCTGGACGCCGAGTGGGGCAAGGTGCAGACCACCCTGTTTGAAATTACCAACCGCTATCTGTCCCAGATGCTGGGCGGCCAGCTCGATGTGGAGACCGGCTGGGAGCAGTACCGCGCCGAGTTTGAGGCCGCTGGCGGCCCCGCGCTGGAGGAGGCCGTCAACGAGGCCATCCGCGAAGCGAGAGAGAACTTCGGCTGATCTTGCGCCGCCGTCCTCCGGACGGCAGACTCACAGGCGCCGCCCCCTGCCCGAATGGCGGGGGCGGCGTTCTTCGCGGCATTTGGGAAGGAGAAACGCCGTCATGTCCAGAATTGAGTTACTGCCTGCTTCCTATGGCAGCTACAAGGCCAACCTGCACTGCCACACCACCCTCTCCGACGGGCGGCTGACCCCCGAAGAGGTCAAGGCGCGCTACCTGGCCAACGGCTACAGCGTGGTGGCCTTCACCGACCACAACGTGCTCGTGGATCACAGCGACCTCACCGATGAGCGCTTTCTCGCGCTTACGGGCATCGAGGTGGATACCGACAGCTTCCTCTACGGCAGAAAGCATGACTTCAACCAGACCTGCCATCTCTGCGCCATCCTGCGCGACCCCGCCCGCCCCGTGCCCATCTACCGCGCCGAGCAGTACACGGGCGAGGCCATCCGCGCCAAGGTGGACGAGTTCCACCGTGGCGGCTACATCGTCAACTACAACCATCCCACCTGGTCGGCCGAGGGGCCGGACGAGTTCCTCACCTATGGCGACTTCGACGGCATGGAAATCTACAACCACAGCGCCGAGCTGGAAAACAACAACGGCAACAGCCAGAACGAGTGCATCCTCGCGCTTCGCATGCTCAAGCGGCCCATCCGCATGATCGCCGCCGACGATAACCACGAGGGCCGCGGCTGCGAGGACGATTCCTGCGGCGGCTGGGTGGTGTTCAAGGCTCCGGAACTGAGCTATCCGGCCATCATCGAGGCGTATGACCGCAGGGCCTTCTATGCCTCCACCGGCCCGGAGATCCACGGCTGCTTCATTGAGGACGGCGAGTTCCATCTGGACTGCTCGCCGGTTCGCCGCATCCACGTGATGGGGCAGGGCATCAATCCCATCCACCGGGCCTTTTCGCCCCAAAACGACCTGACCCGAGTTGAATTCCCCATGGACGCGGTGCCCGAAAACGCGCGCTTCCTCTGGGTGCAGCTCACCGACGGCGCAGGGCGCAAGGCGTGGATGAATCCCTACTTCCTCTGACTCCTTCGACGCCCCCTCGCGGGGATGAATGCGCATGAAGAAGCTCTATACGCACCACAGCATCTATCTGCTCTTCGCCGTCTGCTGGCTGAGCTACTTTTCCGCTTATCTGGGCCGGCTCAACTTCACCGCCTGCATCGCCGCCATCAACGAGGCCGAAAACCTGTCCAAGCTGGAGCTGGGGCGGGTGTCCAGCGCCTTCTTCGTGTGCTACGGGGGCGCGCAGCTCTTCAGCGGCCTCCTGGCCGACCGCCTGCGCCCCAGGCTCCTGGTGGCCGTGGGGCTGCTGGGCGGCGCGTCGGTCAACGTGGGCATGGCGGTGAGCGGCACAGCCGGGCAGATGGTCGTTTTGTGGGCCGTCAACGGCCTGCTGCAGTCGCTGGTGTGGACGCCCATGATCAAGTCCGTGGCCGACCTGACGCAGGACGCGCAGTGCGCCCGCACCTGCCTCAACCTGTCCACCACCACCCCCGCCGGCACGCTGGGCGCGTACCTGATGTGCGTATTGTGCGTGGCCTCGCCGTGGGGGTGGCGGATGTCGTTCTGGCTGGGCGGCGCGGCCATGGCCGCGGGCGGGGCCGTGTGGATCTTCGGCATGCGCGCGCTGGAGCGCATAAGCGAGAAAAGCGGCATCCCCGACATGAACGGGCAGCCGGAGGACGCCGCTCCCGAAAGGGCGCCGGGGCCGTGGCGCGTGCTTGTGTGCCTCCTGCCGGTCGTGGCAGCCTCGGTGATGTACGGCCTGCTGCGCGACGGCATCATCACCTGGGCACCCTCCTACCTGCAGGAGAGCTTCGGCTTCCCCGCCGCCACCTCCATCGCCCTGACCATGATTGTGCCGCCGGTCAACCTGGGCGGCGTGTATGCCTTCAACTGGCTTAGAAACCGCCTGCGCTGGAGCGAGGCGGCCACGGCCGCGGCGGCCTTCGCCATCTGCGGCGCGGGCATCGCGCTTTGGACGGCGGCGGGCCGGGGAAGCGTGGCCGTCACCATCCTGATGCTGATCGTGAGCACCACCTGCATGACCGGCGCGAGCACCATGCTGCTCAGCCTTCTGCCTCTGCGCTTCCACGCCATGGGCCGGATGGCGACGGTCACCGGCCTGCTCAACGCCTCCGCCTACGTGGGCAGCGCGCTGGCCAGCACGGGCTTTGGGGCGCTGAGCGAAAGCGGGGGCTGGACGGCGGTGCTGGCCGCCTGGCTCGCCATTTCGGCGGCTGGGATGGCGCTGTGTTTCTTCTCCCGTGGGGTGGGGCGGACGGACCGCCCCGCCGCCCGTCAATCCCGCGCATGCGGCTCATAAAGGAGCGTTGTCTATGAACGCTGGCGTCATCATCGAGCGGGGCGCGTCCCCGTGGCAAATCTTTCAGCAGGGGCCGGAGGGTACCGCGCCCATCCGCCTCGAGGGAACCTATCATCTGGTTCGCCTTTCTCAGGAACTGCCGCTGGCCTTTTCCGAAGTGCCGCCCGCAAAGGCGACGGTCAAGGCGCGCGTGGCGCTGGAGAGCACCGGCGAATCCGTGATTCCCTGGACCGAGTGCGAGATCCCCTCCGAGGGGACCTGGCGCGTCACCTTCCCCGCCGTGCCGGCGGGCGGCCTGTACCGCCTTGAGACCACCATGACCTACGAGGGCTGGGACGGGCTTTCCTGCACCCGCGGGGACATGGTGCATCACGTGGGCGTGGGCGATGTGTTCGTCATCGCCGGGCAGAGCAATGCCGCCGGCCGGGCCAGGGACCCCGTGGCGGACGATCCCGAGCCGGGGGTGAGCGTGCTGCGCCCCAGCGGGCGCTGGGACCTGGCCTCCCATCCGCTGGGCGAGACTACGGGCGCGGTGTACGTGGGGCACTATGAAAACCACAACCCCGGCCACAGCCCGTGGCTGCACTTTGCCAAGCGCCTCAAACGCGAGCTGGGCTACCCCATCGGGCTGGTGCCCTGCGCCTACGGCGGCGCGCCGCTGCGCTGGTGGAACCCGGAGGAGAACGGCGCGCTGCTGCGCAACATGCTGGACACGCTGGACGGGCTGACGCCCAGGGCGGTCCTGTGGGTGCAGGGCGAGGCCGAGGGGTACGAAAACAGCGCGGAGAGCTACCTTGCGCGCTTCGGCGCCTTCGTGCGCCATGCGCGCGAAATGCTGGGAAACCCGGAGCTGCCCTTCCTCACCGTGCAGATCAACCGCTGTGTGGAGGGCCCCTCCGAAGCGCTGGACCGCCAGTGGGGCATGGTGCGCGAGGCCCAGCGGCAGGCGCGCTATGCGCTGCCCGGGGTGGCGGCGGTGCCCTCCGCTGACCTGGCCCTCTATGATTTCATCCACAATGCAGCCGCGTCCAACCTGGTGGTGGGCGAGCGGTGCGCCCGCGCTGCGCTCGCCGTGTGCTACGGGCGGGCCATCGACTGGGAGGCCCCGGAGCCGGAAGAGGCGCGGCTCATCGCGCCGGATACCGTTTTGCTGATCTTCCGCCGCATCCGCAACTGGCTCAACCCCTACGAGGTGCCGCCTTGTGAACTGCCCTTCGACGCGGAGGACGATGGGGGACTGGTGCATCCCTCGGCCTATGTTACCGGCACGGACTGCCTGACACTCACCTTCCCACGTCCGCTCGTGGGCCGTGTACGGCTGCACGGCGCGTGGCGCATGAACCCCGGCCTTGCCATTCCCTGCGACTGCATGCGGCTGCCCATGCTGTCCTTCTACGGCTTTGAAGTGACGCGACAGGAGGAACGCCCGTGAGCGACCCGTTCCGCTATATCTTCCGCTTCTGCTGTGATCCCGGCTTCAACGACGAGGCCGAGATGCAAGCGCTGAAGCGCTATGTTCGGGAGGCGCACATCGACGATGTGGCCGTGTTTGCCAACGTACAGGAACTTAACACCGGGCACATGACAAGGGAGGAGCAGGACGTCTACCTGCGACTGATGGAGCGCGTGCGCGACCTGCTTTCGGGCATGGGCGTCACCTTTTCGATCAACCACTGGCACAGCGTGATGCACGCGGACCTGGGCAAGCGCATGGACCCGTCGCTGGGCTTCCGCCCCATGGTGGACGTGGAGGGCAACGAGGCGGCGCTGTGCGTCTGCCCCCTGTGCGAGAAGTGGCAAAGGCACATCGCGGGCCTCTATGCGCGCTATGCGCATCTGGAACCCTCCATCCTGTGGGTGGAGGACGACTTCCGCCTGCACAACCACGCGCCGCTGGTCTGGGGCGGGTGCTTCTGCGAGGAGCACATGCGCCTCTACAGCGAGCGCGCCGGCAAAGCGCTCACCCGCGAGGAATTTCTCCGGGGCGTGCTCCAGCCCGGCCCGCCGCATCCCTACCGCAAGATCTGGCTGGATGTGAGCCGCGAAACCATGCTCTCCGCCGCCCGCGCCATCGGGCAGGCCGTGCGGCAGGCATCGGCCACGGCCAGGGTGGGGCTGATGAGCTCCGTGCCGCACGTTCATGCCGCCGAGGGCCGCGACTGGCATGCGCTGCTTCGCGCGCTGGCGGCAGGCCTGCCGCCCGTGGACCGCATCCACCTGCCGGGCTATCAGGAACAGGCCCCCGGCGCGTATCTGGCGGGCCTCAACCGCGTGGCCCTGCTCAACCGCGCCTTTCTGCCCCGGGAGACCGAGGTGTACCCGGAGCTGGAGAACTTCCCCTATTCGCTGTTTTCCAAATCCCGGCGCTTTACCCGCTTCCAGCTGCTCAGCGCCCTTGTGCTGAACCTCGCCGGCATCACCATCGACCTGTACGACCTCAACGGCAACGGCATCGTCTGGGAGGATGGGTATCAGGACATGATCCGGGACGTGAAGCCGTTTCTTAACCGCCTGACCGCCCTGGGCGTGTTCGCGGGCGAACGGCGGGGCGTGCATGTGCTGTGCAGCCCGGACTCGTCCTATACCCTGCACATCACGCGCGGCGCTTCCATGGAGGAGCTCTACCCCCGCGAGACGTTCTTTGCTCAGCTGCTGCCCGCCCTGGGCATTCCCGCCGCCTACTGCCTGAGCCCGGATCTCAGCGGGCAGGTGGTGGCCGCCTCGGGTCAGGTGCTGCGCAACTGGAGCACGGAAACCCTGAACCGCCTGTTTGCGCGCAACTTCGTCATTCTGGACGGAGACGCGCTGTGGACGCTATTGGACATGGGGCTTGGCCATCTGGCGGGGGTGGAAAGCGCGCGCTGGCTCACGCAGGACAGCGGGGCCTGCGCCTACGAGCAGGCGGAGGAAGGGCACGTTTACGCCGGACGGACCGGCGCGCGCGCCTCGGCCATGATCTTCTGCTCGGACGTGCTGGACGTGCGCTACCTGCCCGACGCGCGCGTGGAGGGGTATACCGCGTTTTACGACTCCTTCCGCCGCCGCGCCGCGCACGGGCAGACGGTGGTGAACGGACGGGTGATGATCTATCCTTTCGGTCATTTCGGCATGGGGGTGCCGCCCATGCTGCTTGGCCGCGTGCGGCAGGAGATTCTGCAGGATGTGCTGGACGCGGCAGGCTTTGACGTGCCCATGGTGCGCGGCCTGGCCTATCTGGCGCCATACTGCTTCCGAAGCGGCGATACGACGGCGCTCTACCTGATCAACGCCAGCTCCGACCCGGCGGAGGATGTGGTGCTCTCCCGCCTGCCGGGCGGAGGCGTCCGCGCCCTCCGGTCGGAGGACGCGCGGGAGCACATGCTCGCGCCCCGGCCCGCCAAGGGCGGCGCGGCGCTGGGGCTGGGTGTAGGCAGCCTGGAAACGGCCCTGATTCTCTTCGACGATACGCAAGGGAGCTGAAAGACGATGAAAGCGACGATCGTGGACCGCAAATGGGTGGTGGAATGGTTTGACGAGCGCCAGTGCTACCATATGCCGAGCCTGACGCTGGCCCCCAACGGAAACCTGCTGGCCGTGTGGAACGGTGGCTTTCTGCAGTGGAATGGTGACCCCATGGGGCGCGATGCCAAGGACTGGGTCTCGGTGCTGGAGCCGGGCGCGGAGGCGTGGTCCAATCCCGACGCAGTGGGCTGCGACATCCGCTACTGTTGCCACGACCCCATCTTCATCCAAAACCGCAAGGGCGAGATCATCCTGCTCTACGCCAAGTTTCTGGATACGGAGGTCAACTTCACCACCTGGTGCAACGGCCGCGACGAGCTGTGGACGCGCAAGACCACCGACGGCGGACGCACCTGGCTGCCCGCGCGGCCCGCGAACATCCAGAGCGGCCACGCCTCCAATGACAGCGTGCTCCTGACGGACGGCACCATCGTCTTTGCCTCCACCTCCAGCGAGATCAAGGACCGCTACTTCGGCGCGGTGCGCGTCTACCTCTCCCATGATGACGGCGAAACCTGGGAAAAGGGCGCGCTGCTCTCCGCCGCAGACGGCAACCTCATCCGCGAGCCCGCGCTGTGCCTGCGGCCCGGCGGGGTCATCCGCATGTTCACGCGCACCTGCCCGGGCGCGACGGGCTGGGGCGACGGCGTGCGCTCGCTGGTGTCCTACACGGCGGAAAGCCGCGACGGCGGCGTCACCTGGACCGCCCCCGAACCCACCACCATTCTCAACAACGAATCCAAGATCGATGTGCTCAGCTGGGATGACGACACCATCCTCATGGCCTACAACAACACGCCCGTGGCCGACTGGCACGAGCGCAGCCCCCTCACCCTCGCCTGCTCGCACGACGAGGGCCGCACCTGGCATAACCTTCTCGACCTGGCCCCCGCACCGGGCAACAAGTGCCAGCCCGCCATGTGCAAGGGTCCGGACGGGCGGCTTCACGTGATCTATATGCACCGCCATACCGCCATCGAACATCTGGTGGTGGAGCTGGAACGGTAGGGAGGGATCCTTCCTCCGGATCCCCACATGGCAGGGCAGGTGCTTTTGCAGCGCAAAACGCCGAAGAGAAGCGCCGCGGATCAGGTCCGTTGTGCCGGACAGGGAGAGGAAGAAACATGACAGCAGTGCCGGCAGCAGGAGCACAGAAGCCTGCTGCCGGCACTTGATTGTTTCAACAGAAGGGGGCTGAGGTCAGGCATTGGGAGAAGCGCTGCTTGCTTACGCCGCGTTGGTACTTGCAGGATTCAAGCCGTGGAAAGCAGAAAACCTCCCGAAGCCGTACAGACACAGGACTTACGGGAGGCTGCTTGTCATTCCGCGCCTACAGGATCAACGCCTCAGCCTGCCGGAAGCTCTTCACTGTGCCGGTTTTTCCCTGGCGGGTATGTTCCTGGCCCGAAAGCGCCAAGCGATCCGCAGCCCCAAGCAAACATGGGCTCTGCGCGACAGTGTCCCCTGCGACGACGGCGAATGCGGATCTGCGGCACTCCAGAGCCCCTCAGCAAAGCGTTTCTGTCCGTCTTTCTTTTTGAAACCGGTTTTTATAGTTTTGGCCCCACTCGGCCATTGCTTCAATGATCGGGCGCAGGGATTGCCCCAGATCGCTCAGGACATATTCCACACGGGGCGGCACCTCCGGATAGACGGTGCGGGTAAGGATACCATCCTCTTCCATCGAGCGGAGGCTGTCCGTGAGCACCTTTTGGCTAATGCCCTCCAAATCCCGGCGCAGTTCATTAAAGCGCAGGGACGCTGCATCAGATTGCGGATAATCAGGAGTTTCCACTTGCTTCTGATCAGCTGTACGGCGGTGCCACAGGGTAAGCCGGTATTTCTTCTTTTGTCAGCATCGTTCCGCCTCATTTCCTGGCTCTGACTGAAATATTACATTCAAAAATTTTAGGCAACACCGCACAACATGAACAAAGGAAGATTCGATCAGTCCGTCTCCGGCATTTTATGCAATGGCGGGTAACCGGCGCTTTTTTTATGCCTATTATTTCTTGATAAACCGGACAGATCAGGTTGAGTGAACGCACCTTGTAATGCCATAAAGGTTGATAAAATCCCGCATGGATCAGGCAGATGACCAAAGAGCAGGTGTTGTATTGAAGATGCTTTTCCATAACATAAGAAAAACGCTCAATCCCTTCCGGATTAAGCGCTTTTACAATGGTGGGATTAGTAGGGCTCGAACCTATGACCTCCACGATGTCAACGTGGCGCTCTAACCAACTGAGCTATAATCCCATTGTCACTCCGACGAACAACTTATCCGTCACAGCGACATTAACTATAACACGGGTATTTCAATTTGTCAATAGAAATTCCCGTTTATTTGATACGGCGCAAGGCCTGCGGTTCAACGATTCGCATACATCTTTTCATAATAGTCCTGATACTCCCCTGCCAGAATGTGCTCCCACCAGGGACGGTTGTCCAGATACCAGCGGATGGTGCGGCGGATGCCGTCTTCAAAGGTGGTCTGGGGCAGCCAGCCCAGCTCGTTGTGGATCTTGGTGGGGTCGATGGCATAGCGGCGGTCATGGCCGGGACGATCGGTCACATAGGTGATGAGGCTTTCTGGCTTTTTCAGCTCATGCAGAATGGCGCGCACCACGTCGATGTTGGCCCGTTCGTTGTGACCGCCCACGTTGTAGATCTCGCCCTCACGGCCCAGTCGCATCACCAGGTCGATGGCGGCACAGTGGTCCTCCACGTAGAGCCAGTCACGCACGTTTTCCCCCTTGCCGTAGACGGGCAGGGACTGATCCGCCAGGGCGCGGGAGATCATCAGGGGGATCAGTTTTTCGGGGAAGTGATAAGGGCCATAGTTGTTGGAGCAGCGGGTGATGCTTACCGGCAGGCCAAACGTACGGGCATAAGCCAGCACCAGCAGATCAGCTCCGGCCTTGCTGGCCGAATAGGGCGAGGATGTGTGCAGCGGCGTTTCCTCGGTGAAAAACAGGTCCGGCCGATCCAGAGGCAGATCGCCGTACACCTCGTCGGTGGATACCTGGTGGAAGCGCCGCACACCGTATTTGCGGCAACTTTCCATCAGCACCTGCGTGCCCATCACATTGGTGCGCACAAAGATGCAGGGGTCGGTGATGGAGCGGTCCACATGGCTTTCAGCGGCAAAGTTGACCACGATGTCCGGCTTTTCCTCCTCAAAGAGACGGTCGACCGCCTCCGCATCGGCGATATCCGCGCGAACGAAGCGAAAGCGCGGATCGTCCATGACGGGAGCAAGGGTTTCCAGATTGCCGGCATAGGTCAGCTTGTCCAGACAGATGACACGGTCCTCCGGGTGATGTCCGAGCAGGTAGAAAATAAAGTTGGAGCCGATAAAGCCTGCTCCGCCGGTAACGATGATGTTCAAAACGCTTCGCTCCTTTAATCGTTGGTATTGCTGTCGTAGAGAATGCGGCCCTCGGCTACGCGCTTGAGATGCTCGCCGTAGGGGGATTTGCCGTAGCGCCCGGCACTTTGCAACAGTGTGTCACGGTCAATCCATCCGCGGTTGTAGGCGATTTCCTCCAGCGCGGCAATTTTGATGCTCTGACGTTTTTCGATGAGCTGCACAAAGTTGGCCGCATCCATCAGACTGTCCATGGTGCCGGTATCCAGCCAGGCAAAGCCGCGGCCCATCACCTTGGCGCGCAGGGAACCATCCTTGAGATACAGGTCGTTAAGGCTGGTGATTTCCAGCTCCCCACGTGCACTGGGCTTGACACGCCTGGCGAACTCCGTCACCCGTCCGTCATAGAAATACAGGCCGGTGATGCAGTAATTGCTCTTGGGATGCGCGGGCTTTTCCTCCACGGACAGCACGCGGCCGTGCTTGTCAAACTCCACGATGCCGAAGCGTTCGGGGTCGTTGACATAGTAGCCGAAGATGGTGGCCAGGCCGTTTCTGGCGTTGGTCACGGCCTCGCGCAGCATGCCGGAAAAACCGTTGCCGTAGAAGATGTTGTCGCCCAGGATCATGGCGCACGGCTCACCGGCGATGAATTCCTCGCCGATCAGAAACGCCTGGGCCAGTCCGTCGGGTGAGGGCTGTACCGCATAGGACAGCGACAGGCCGAACTGACTCCCATCGCCCAGGAGAGCCTCAAAGCGGGGGGTATCCACCGGGGTGGAGATAATCAGAATATCGCGGATGCCGGCCAGCATGAGCGTGGACAGCGGGTAGTAGATCATGGGCTTGTCATATACGGGTAAAAGCTGCTTGCTGGTAACCATGGTGAGGGGATACAGGCGCGTGCCTGCGCCACCCGCCAAAATGATGCCTTTCATGGGCGTGCTCCTTCCGTACGATCAAGATAGACGCGTTTATGGTCATTATAGCGGATTTTGGCGGCAATGTAAAGGCGGGCCGGCTTTCTCCCACCAGGAGGGAAAACCGGCCCGCTTCACGCTTTCTCTATGCTTCCAGACAGCGTGCTACCTCTTCGCCGTCCACGCTTTCGCGTTCCATCAGAAGGCGCGTGAGCCTCTCCCATGCGGCCTGATGAGCGCGCAGCGTACCAGCGGCCAGCAGCCGTCCCTGCGAAAGCCACTGCTGGGCGGCCTGGTCCTTTTGCTGCTGGCTGAAGAGGCAGACCTCGTCGCTCAGGGGCAGCATGCCCCATTCGCACACCATGCGCCGGGCGATGAGCGCAGCCTTTTCGATGTCGTTGGACGCGCCAGTGCTTACGCGCTCCGGACCCAGGAGCAGGGCTTCGGCCTCGCGTCCGGCCAGTGCCACAGCGATGTGATGCATCAATTCACGCTTTTCGTGGAACAGCTTTTCCTGCGGGACGGCCATGCTGTAGCCCGCCGCGCCGCGTCCCGTGGGGATGATGGATACCTTGCGGATTTCGCTCTGCGGTAAGAGCACGGCGGTGAGGATGGCATGGCCTGCCTCATGGGCGGCGGTCACCTCGCGCTCGTGTGCCAAACGGCTGGCTCCGGGACGCTCCATACCAAAGAGCAAAGTGTCCAGCGCATGCTGCACATCCGCGGATTCAATGGACTGAGCGTCTCGCTTGGCGGCCAGAATGGCGGCCTCGTTGAGCAGACACTCCAGCTTTGCGCCGGAAAACAACGCCGTATCCCGCGCCAGCGCCTCCAGTGACACATCCTGCGCCAGCGGCTTGCCGCGCGCATGCACCTGAAGGATGCGGAGGCGCTCGGCCAGACCCGGCAGCGGTACCTCAATCTGCCGGTCGAAGCGTCCGGCGCGCAAAAGCGCCTCGTCCAGTGTGTCCAGACGGTTGGTCGCGGCCACGACCACCACGCCGTCGCGCTCGCCAAAGCCGCTCATCTCGGACAAAAGGGCGTTAAGGGTCTGCTCACGCTCGTCGCTGCGGTTGTCACGCTTTTTGCCGATGGCGTCGATCTCATCAAAGAATATGACCGCGCGTCCGGCCTTGCGCGCCGCCTGGAACAGTGCGCGCACACGGCTTGCGCCCACGCCCACGTACATCTCCACAAAGTCCGCACCGTTGACCGCGAAAAACGGCACGCCCGCCTCGCCCGCCAGGGCCCGCGCCATGAGCGTCTTGCCTGTGCCGGGTGCACCATAGAGCATCACACCGTGCGGCACCCGCGCTCCGAAACGGCTGTAGGTTTCGGGCGAACGAATAAAATGCAGCACGTCACGCAGGCTTTCCATGGCCTCGTCGTTGGCGGCCACATCCGAAAATCGGGCGCTGGGCGCAGGTGATGGACGGAAGGACGCGCCGCGTCCGGCGGGTTCGCGCTGGCGCCGTCGAAACCGGTACAGGGCCAGCACGGCAATCATGGCGCCCAGGAGAAGGGCGTAGCCCGGCTGAAAGGAACCCATTCAAAACACCTCCGTGCCTGTTTCAAAATGAGTATACACGGGCGCGGGTGTATGTGTAAATGGTAGTTATTGTTGGGGTTTCCACGGTTTTTTCAGGCTTGAAAGCGCACATAGTAAGCACGTATGGCCCGCGAGAAAATGCGGCGCGGAAGGTTTGGGGGGATTTGGATGAAGAAAGCCAAGCGCAAGAACGCTGCCAGGCGGCCCGACGTGCGGACAGGCGGCGAGGCACCGCGCCCGGAGGGCCTTGACAGGGTGGAAAACGCCGACTCTCCGGCCGCGCGTGAGGCCGCCCTGGCCGAGGATGCCGCGCGCGGCGGGGACAGCCGGGCATTGGCGGGTGGCGTGCCTGCGCAGGACGATTCGCATAGGGAGGACAATTTGCCACCCGAAAGTGATTCGGGCGGCGAAGACGGCACATCCGCGCCGGAGGCTCCACGGAAAGAAGATCTGGATGACGGCGAGGTCCCGGAGAATCATCTCCGGGACGGCAGTTTGCCTTCCGAGAACGATTCGGGTATGGAAGGTGTCACAACCATGCCGGAAGACGCAGAAGATCCGGATGGCGGCGAGGAGGAAAATGACAGCCTTCCTCCGGAAAACGAATTTCCGGAGGAAGATTTGCGGCGGGTGGAGGATATGCCTCCGGAAGATGCCCTGAACGACGAAAGCAATTTGTCCGCATCGGAAACCGTGGCGGAGGATATGGAAAACGGAGATGTGAAGGCCGACGAAGGCGAGGCCACGAAGGACGTAGAGGAAGCGGAGTCATCCGGGCGGGCGGGCCGCCGTGCCCGGCGGAGGCGGCAAAAGGACGGGCGGCGCAAACGCCACCGCTTGCGCACGGCGCTGGCTGTGCTGGCGAGCCTGGGCGTCATCGGGCTGGTGGCGGCCTACTTTGCCTTTGACGTACCTAACTGGCAGACGCTGGACATAAGCAAGATCACCGCCGCGCCGCAGACGGGGCGGATGTATGATAATGCGGGCGAACTGATCACCAAGATTCAGGGCGCGGAAAACCGTGTGGTCATCCCGCTGGAGCGCATACCGGTCCTGACGCGGCAGGTGTTTCTGGCGGCAGAGGACCTGAGATTCTACAACCATCATGGCATTGACTTCGTGCGCCTGTTTGGCGCGCTGGCGGCCAATCTGCGCGAGGGAAGCTATGCCCAGGGCGCAAGCACCATCACCATGCAGCTGATCCGCCAGAGCCATCTGAGCACGCAAAAGACCATTGCCCGCAAGCTGGAGGAGATGTGGCTGGCCGTCAATCTGGAGCGGCAGATGAGCAAGGACGAAATTCTGGCCATGTATCTCAACTACATTAATTTTGGCAACGGGGCCTACGGGATTCAGGCCGCGGCGCAAACCTATTTTGGCGTGGACGCGGAGGACCTGACGCTGGCGCAGGCGGCTTCGCTGGCGGCCAGCATCAAGGCACCCAGCTACTACGCGCCCCATGTGAGCGAAGAAAACAACCGCTCCCGCCGCCTGTACATCCTGGACACCATGCTCAAGGAGGGCATGATCGACCAGACCATGCACGACGAGGCAGCGGCCGAGGCCATTGCCGTGGTGAAGCGCCCGGCGGAAACGCTGCAATACGGCTGGTTTGTGGATGCGGTGCTGGATGAGGCCGAAACCCTGCTGGGCATGACCAGCGATCAGGTGCTCACCGGCGGCCTGGTGATTGAAACCACCATGAGCCGCACACATCAGGATCAGTTGGATAAGGAGTTTACCAAAAACGTGTTTCCCGCCGACGCATCGGACGGTACGCCCGTGCAGGGCGCGGCCGCGTGCGTCAATACCCAGACGGGCGAGGTGCTGGCCATCGTGGGCGGGCGCAGCTATGACGTGCGCCGTGGCTTCAACCGTGCCACACGCCTGCGGCGCCAGCCGGGATCGGCGCTCAAGCCATTGGTGGCCTACGCACCGGCGATCGACCAGTACGGATACACGACCGCCAGCGTTCTCAAGGACGAGCCGACCAACTTTAACGGCTACAAACCCCGCAACGCCAGCTACACGTATTACGGAAACGTGAGCATCCGCTCGGCGCTGCAAAGCAGTCTCAACGTAGCCACGGTTGCGTTGCTCAACCAGATTGGGGTGGAGGCGGGACGCGCCTATCTGGAAAAGGTGGGGATTCCGCTGGATGATCGCGATTCCAATCTGGCTCTTGCGCTGGGAGCGATGACCTACGGCGTTTCGCCCGTGCAGCTGGCCGCTGCCTATGCCCCCTTCGGCAATGGCGGCGTGTTCAACAGCCCGCACTTCATCACCAAGGTGACGGACGCGTCCGGCCGTGTGCTCTACCAGCACCGCAGCGAAGGCGAGCGCGTGCTCTCCGAGCAGTCGGCATTCCTGATGACCAGCCTGTTGCAATCGGTCACCTCGTCGGGAACGGGCGCGAAGCTCTCCGCCGCAGGCACGCCCGTGGCGGGCAAGACCGGCACCGTCAACATGACCGGCGGCGGCAACCGCGATATCTGGATGGCCGCTTACAACACCGAGATTACCTGCGCCTTCTGGATGGGATTTGACGAGCCGGACAGCAGCCACAAGCTGCAGGGCTGGATCAGCGGCGGCGACAACACTGCCGCCATGGCCCGTGACTACTTCAAGGCCCTCTACCAGAACCGCGACAAGCCGCAGTTTACCAGGCCGGAGGGTATCATCGCCCTGGAGATCGACAAGCAGGCCATCAAGTGGCGGGGTGAACCGATGCTCGCCGTGGACCTCACGCCCAAGGCATACCGCTACACCGAATATTTCTCCGCCGGCAACTATCCCACCAAGAAGAGCGATATCTGGACCCCGCCGCGCTCGCCCAACAACTTCGCCGTGGGTCATAATGACAGCGGCTATCCGCTGCTGATGATTCAGCCGGCCGACACCGCCATCTACCGCGTACAGCGCGATACCTACGGCGAGAGCTTCGTGCTCACCGAGCTTTACGGGACCGCAGGCGAAACCCTGTACTATGCCGATACCAGCGCAAAACCCGGCGTAGTCTACACCTATCGCGTCATTCCCGTGCACGCCGAGCTGCTCAACAACGGCATTCTGCTGGAGGGCGTGCAGGCGGTGCAGGTGGCGCAGGCCAAGCTGTCCGGCGCGGGAAGCCTGTGGAATGCCGTGCGCAACTTCTTCGGCGGGGGTGGCGAGGACGAAACAAATGCTGTGCAGAGCATGACGGAAAACCAGCGGTCGATCTTCTGGACCGACTGAGAAGCATGTGTGGGGGAGAGGCCGCTCGGCCTCTCCCCGTAGCGTGTCGAAAAAGTCCGGCTGCGCCGGCCTTTTCCGCCAAAAGCTTAAGAAATGTTTGCGCCGAGGGGCGCAAACTCCCCGCCCGCCCGGCAAAGCCGGGCGATACGAATTCACTTTGGAGGACCTGCGGGCCCTCCAAACCTCCCCAAATGGGTTTTTTGACAGTCTGGGTGGGAGAGGCCGCTCGGCCTCTCCCCACATTGTATTATGCGCTTTTCAGCCTAAGGGAGCACCAGTCCACCGCGGCAAAGATGCCGCGAATAAGCCAAAGCAGCACGCATACCGGCACCAGCAGCAGGCAGCACAGCCCAAAGCCGGTCCAGAACAGGCCGTCTGCAAGCCGCTGGCGCATGGGAGAAACGGCTTTGATCATCTCCATCACCTCATTCGCTGACGATGCGGTAGTACACGCGGGCCGTGAGCAGGTACACAGCGCCATAGAGCGCTGCGAAGCCCGCAAAGCTGCCCAGCGCACAGCCGGCGATCAGCGTGACGTTGGTCATGCTGAGTGCGCGGAACATGGTGACGATGCCGGGAAAGGCGAAGGCTACGTGCAGCCCCGCCGCCGCCAGGGGCAGGAAAAAGACGATCAGGATCTGTGATGAGATGGAGCGGCGGATCTCCCGGCGGCTCAGACCCACCTTGCGCATGATGCGGTAGCGCTCCCGGTCCTCATAGCCTTCGGTGATCTGTTTGTAGTAGATGATGAGGATCATGGCCATGATGAACAGGAGTCCCAGGAACAGCCCCACAAACAGCAGACCGCCATACAGCGTCATAAGGTTTTCACGAAGCTCCGTGCGTTCGGCCACGCTCGTAAAGCCGTCCGCATCCGCCTGGCTGCGCAGAAGCGCGGCCACCTGCTCCGATAGCTGCGGTGAGGCGGGAAGGAGCGCAAAGCTCATGGAGGTGAGGATGGCGGAGGCGAGATCCCCGTAGGCCGCCTTCTGTTCACTGTCCAGACGGCGCAGGGTGTCCATGCTGTCCACCACCAGGCAGTAGTAATCGTAGATGCTGGCCAGCGCCTGCCCCGCACCCAGACCGTCGGAAATGCGCGCTTTGATGGTAAAGGTTTCATTCAGCAGGCGCAGGGTATCGCCCTCATAGTTTCCGCGGGTACATTCCAGCAGCGCCTCGCCGGGCGCAAGGGTCTCGCTTCGGCCCAGCATGCGGTTATAGTCCTCCACGACCATCACCTGGAAGGTGGCGGGGCTGGCAATGAGGGCGTCGCTTTCGGCGAAGGAAACGCTGCTGACAAAGCCCTCCGGGGTGGGCAGGGCCGAGAAGGAGAGGTAGCGGTAGGTCCAGGTGTCCTCTCGTGAGGCGCCCGCCTGCCGGAGCGTCTCATCCACGGCAGCCTCCAGTGCGGACACATCCGTGGAGGCGGACCGCACATCGATATCCGAACGCAGGCGGCTGTTGAGGGTGTCCTCCATGCCCAGCCACAGAGAAAGCGTCGAAAACACCATCACCAGCACCATGGTGGACAGGATACACACGTTGGCAAGGCCCACGGCGTTTTGCTTCATGCGGTAGATCATGCCGGATACGCTGATGAAGTGGTCGGGCTTGTAATAGTAACGCCGGTTTTTGCGCAGAGCCTTGAGCAGCGTGATGCTGCCGGAGGTGAACAGCAGGTAGGTGGCCGCGATCACCAGCAGCACCGCCACGAAAAAGAACAGAATCATCATGCCCGCGTCCTTGACGGTTGCACTGAGCCAGTAGCCCGTGCCCAGCGAAATCAGACCCAGCAGGCCCAGCAGCCAGCGGGCCTTGGGCTCGCGCTCGCCCACCTCGGCGCTACGCAAGAGTTCTACGGGACGGGCGACGTAGACCTGACGCACGGAGTTGAGCAGAATCAGGGCGAACGTGATGCTGATCAACGCAGCGGTGTAGCGCATGGAACCGGGCGATACGGCAAATGTGAGCGAAACGGCCTGCCCTACCAGGCGCGAGAGCACCAGGTGCATCAGCTTGTCCAGAAGCACGCCCACGGCCAGTCCAAGCGTGAGGCTGACCGCCAGCATCAGCGCCGTTTCCCAGAAAATGAGGCGGGCCAGGTGCCGCTTTTCCATGCCCAGAATGTTATACAGGCCGAACTCCTTTTTGCGCCGGCGCATAAGAAAGCTGTTGGTATAGAACAGAAACACCACGCTGAATACAGATGTCACCACAATGCCCAGCTGCAGGGAAAAGGCCAGGGTGCCCGAATAGTCGGTGCTGATCTGCTGCAGGGAGCCGATGATGTACATCATGGCCGTGGTGAGCACAGCGGTGAGAATATAGGGATAGTAAATGCTGCGGTTTTTGCGGATGCCGCTGAGGGCCAGCCGCGGGAAGAATCCTTTACGCATGGCGGGCGCCTCCCGTGGCGATGACGGTGAGGGTGTCGCTGATGCGCTGGTACAGCCCCTCCGTGCCGTCCAGCCCGCGGTAGAGCTGGTGGAATACCTCGCCGTCCTTGATGAACATCACACGTCCCGCATGGCTGGCCGCCTTGACCGAGTGTGTAACCATGAGGATGGTCTGGCCGTCCTCATTGATTTCGCCGAACAGGCGCAGAAGGCTGTCTGTGGCACGGCTGTCCAGCGCACCGGTGGGCTCGTCCGCCAGAATGAGCTGGGGCCGGGTGATGAGGGCGCGGGCGACGGCGGCGCGCTGTTTCTGGCCGCCGCTGACTTCGTAGGGGAATTTGGAGAGGATGCCGCCGATGCCTAGCTTCTGGGCGATGGGGCCGAGGCGGTTTTCCATTTCACGGTAGGGGCAGCCCGCCAGCACCAGCGGCAGAAAGATGTTGTCACGGATGGAGAAGGTGTCCAGCAGGTTAAAATCCTGAAAGACAAAGCCCAGATTGTCGCGGCGGAAGGCGGACAGCGCCTTTTCAGAGATGGAGGAAAGCAGCTTTCCGTTCAGGCGCACCTCGCCGCGGGTAGGCTTGTCCAGCGCGGCCAGAATGTTGAGCAGCGTGGTTTTGCCGCTGCCGCTTTCGCCCATGATGGCCACATATTCGCCCTTCTCCACAGAGAAGGTCACGTCGGTCAGCGCCTGCACCTGGCTTGCGCCGAAGCGTGTGGTATAAATCTTTTGCAGATGATCGACTTCCAGCATTGCCATGAGGCATACCTCCTTTGCTTCGACTCAGAGTATACCTTACGGCGGGAGACGGGTGCCATTTGTCTGTCTTACAGTTTGCCCGCGCAGCTTACGTTTTTGTCATCTTGGCCTATTCTGCGCGCATACGCAGGCTGTCCAGCCCGATGGTCACCCGCGTGCCGCGGCCCGGTTCGGACGCGATGGAAATGGTATGACCGAGCTGATCCAGTATCCGCCTGGAAAGGTACAGCCCGAGGCCCGTGGCGCGCTTGTCCTTTCGGCCGTTGAGGCCCGTGTAGCCGTGGTCAAACACGCGCGGCAGGTCCTCCGGCGCGATGCCGATGCCCGTGTCCTCCACGATCACGGCATGGGCAGCTTCATCGGCACGAAGGGTCACACTGCCCCGGCGGGTGTACTTGACCGCGTTGCTGAGCACCTGCTCGAGCACAAAGGCCAGCCACTTTTCATCCGTGAGGGCGCGCAGGGTCGTTTCCTGATAGTTCAGGCGCAGCTTTTTCTCGATAAACAGGGGTGCGAAGCGGCGCGCCGTGGCGCGCATCACGGCGTTCACGTCGCACTGGCGCAGGGTGAAATCGGTCGAGGGACCGGTGAGGCGCTGGTAGCCCAGCAGCATTTCCACGTATTGCTCCACCTTGAACAATTCCGCCGTCAGCCGGTCCGAGGCGGGGCCGGGCTCGCTCTGGAGCAGCATGCGCATGGCCGCCAGCGGCACCTTGATCTGATGCGCCCACAGGGCGATGCAGGCCTCGCGGTCGCGCCGGTCGCGGTCGTGGGCATCGGCCTGGCCCGCGCTCTGGTCGATGGCGCACAGAAGGAGCGCGCGCCAGTCCTCCTCCATAAGCCCGCGCGGGGCGGGCAGCACTGTGGCGGCGTAGAGGCAGCCGTCCAGCAGGCTTTGCAGCTCGCGGTGACGGCGGACGTAGCGCGGCAGGTCCACGCAAAGGGCGATGAGCCCGCCCGCAAGCACCAGCGCGCCGGCGTAGACGACCCCCGCCAGCGGCGCGCCGGCGAGGGCGCACACCAGCGCGTACACCGCCGGACATGCTACGGCCAGCACGATATGGGCCAGACGGTCGCGCGCGTAGCGAAGAAGAAGGGGGCCCCAGCGAAGCGTTTTCATTCGATCAGATACCCCATGCCCTTTCTGGTCTTGATCAGGTCCTCCGCGCCCACGGCGGCCAGCTTGCGGCGCAGGCGCGTGATGTTGACGCTCAGGGTGTTTTCATCCACAAACGAGTCGGTTTCCCACAGGCGGGCCATGAGCGCATCGCGGCTGACGATTTTGCCCTTGTTTTCCATAAGCACGGTCAGGATGCGGTTTTCGTTGCGCGTCAGCTCCGCGCGCTGGCCCCGGCACGTAACCGCCCCGTCGGAGGTGTTGAGCATCAGGTCGCCGCAGGTCAGATAGGCGCTTTGCCCCGCGAAATCATAGGCACGGCGCAAAAGTGCCTGCACCTTGGCCATGAGAACGCTCAGGTCAAAGGGCTTGGAAACGAAGTCGTCCGCGCCGGCGTCCAGCGCGCGCAGGATGTTCAGGTTATCGCCCGCCGAAGAGATGAAAAGAATCGGCGCGGTGCTGATTTTGCGGATCTCGGCGCACCAGTGATACCCGTCAAAAAAAGGAAGAGAGATGTCCATCAGCACAAGCTGGGGATCAAAGGCGGCAAATTCGCGCAGCACGTTTTGAAAATCCTCCACCCCGCGCGCCTCCATGCCCCAGCGGCCCATGTAGGCGCACAGGGTTTCGGTGATGACGGGGTCGTCCTCGACGATCAAAATGCGGTACATGGCGGTCCCTCCCGCCAGTATGATACCACGGGAGGGGCGGGAGGTAAAGTCTGCGAAAAACCGCGAACCATGGCTTGACAAGCCACCTGCCTCTGTGTATTATAAATGATTGGATATACGCACCTGATGAAAACGGAAAGGGGGCGGCGAACGTGCATTTTCGGCTGGACGGCGCGGCGGTGTATCATGGAGGAAAGCTGATGCGGGCGGATGTATCCGTAGACGGAGGCCGCATTGCCAGTGTTTCCAATTTGCATGAGGCGGACGCGTTGCCGTTGGGGGGCAAGTTGTTGATACCGGGTCTTGTTGATGTTCATGTGCATCTTCGGGAGCCGGGCTTTTTTTATAAGGAGGGCGTGAAAAGCGGCACGCTGGCCGCGGCGCGCGGCGGATATACCGACGTGTGCGCCATGCCCAACCTCAATCCTCCGCCTGATACGCCGGAGCACCTGGGGGAGGAGCTGTCCGCGATCCGCAGGGATGCGGCAGTACGGGTGCATCCCTACGGGTGTATCACGATGGGTCAGCGCGGGCGCGGAGAACTGTGCGACTTCGAGGCACTCCGGCCTCAGACCGTGGCCTTTTCGGATGACGGACGCGGCATTCAGGAGGAAGGCAGCATGCGCGAGGCCATGCGCCGTGTGAAGGCCGCAGGCGGCCTGATTGCCGCACACTGCGAAGATGAAAGCCTGCTTCATGGCGGCTGCATCCATGAGGGCGAATATGCGCGGCAGCATGGCCTCAAGGGCATCTCGAGCGAGAGCGAATGGCGGCAGGTGGAGCGCGACCTGCGCCTGGCGGAGGAAACCGGCTGCCCCTATCACGTGTGCCATGTGTCTACAAAGGAAAGCGTGGCGCTCATCCGGCAGGCCAAGGCGCGGGGCGTGGACGTAACGTGCGAGACGGCGCCGCACTACCTGCTGCTGTGCGATACGGAGCTGGAGGACGACGGGCGCTTCAAGATGAACCCGCCCATCCGCTCGGCGGCCGACCGCGATGCGCTGTTGGAGGGACTGCTGGATGGCACCATCGACATCCTCGCCACCGACCACGCGCCTCACAGCGCCGAGGAAAAGGCGCGCGGGCTTGAAAAGAGCCTGATGGGCGTGGTGGGGCTGGAGTGCGCGTTCCCGGCGCTCTACACAGGCCTGGCGCTGACGGGGCGTGCGCCGCTGGCAACGATGCTGCGCGCCATGACGGACACGCCGCGTGCGCGCTTCGGGTTGCCCCCGGCGCGCATCGAGCCCGGCGCGGGCGACTTTGCCATCTTTGATCTGGACAAAACCTTCACGATCGACCCGGACGGCTTCCTTTCCAAAGGACATGCCACGCCCTTTGCGGGTTGGCGGGTACGGGGCGAGTGCATCAAAACCTATGTGGGAGGGAATTGCGTATGGCGCAGGCAATAAAGCGGCGCATGCTGGTGATGGAAAACGGCAGCGTGCATGAGGGCACGGGCTTCGGCTCCATGAACGACGCGGTATGCGAGCTGGTGTTCAACACTTCCATGGTCGGCTATCAGGAAATCGTGACCGATCCCAGCTACACCGCGCAGACGGTGGTGATGACCTATCCGCTCATCGGCAACTACGGCATCACCGACGAGGACAATGAGACGCGTGTGCCCACCATGGGCGGGCTGGTGGTGCGCGAATACTGCGACATGCCCAGCAACTTCCGCTATACCAAAACGCTGGGCGAGATTTTGGAAGAAAACGGCATTCCCGGCCTGCAGGGCGTGGACACGCGGCGCATCGGCCGGATGATCCGCAACGAGGGCAGCCAGCGCGCGCTGATCTGCGACGCGGATACCCCTGTCGAGGAGGCGCTGGAACGTGTTCGCGCCTACCGCCTGCCCACCGACAGCGTCAGCCGCGTCAGCTGCAAGAAGAAGTGGTACGCCCGCACGCCCAATCCGCGTTACAGCGTGGTGGCGGTAGACTGCGGCATCAAGCTCAACATCGTGCGAAAGCTCAACCAGTTCGGCTGCAACGTGACCGTGGTGCCCTACGACACCCCTGCCGACACCATCCTCAGCTTCAAGCCCGACGGGCTGTTCCTCTCCAACGGCCCCGGAGATCCCGAGGATGTGCGCCCGGTGATCGATCTGGTGCGCGCGCTGCGCGGGCGGCTGCCCATCTTCGGCATCTGCCTGGGGCATCAGATGATTGCGCTGGCGTGCGGGGCGCGCACCTTTAAGATGAAATTCGGCCACCGTGGCGGCAACCATCCCGTGCGCGAGCTGGCCACCGGCAAGATCGAGATCACCAGCCAGAACCACTCCTTTGCGGTGGATGAAGGCTCCCTGCAGGGCACGGGCCTGATTCTCACACACCAGAATCTGCTTGATGGCACCGCCGAGGGCGTGGCCTGTCTGCCGGACAAACTGTTTTCCGTGCAGTACCACCCGGAGAGCGCACCGGGCCCGCAGGACAGCACATATCTGTTCAAGCGCTTTATCGACTTGATGGAAGGGGAGAAGAAGCATGCCTAAGCGCACGGATATTCACCGCATTCTGGTGATCGGCTCCGGCCCCATCGTGATCGGGCAGGCGGCGGAGTTTGACTACGCGGGCACGCAGGCGTGCCTGGCGCTGCGCGAGGAAGGGTACGAGGTCATTCTGGTCAACTCCAACCCCGCTACCATCATGACCGACGTGGACATCGCCGACAAGGTCTACATGGAGCCCCTCACGCTGGAATACGTGGCCAAGATTCTGCGCTACGAGCGGCCGGACGCCATTTTGCCGGGTCTGGGCGGGCAGACGGGTCTGAACCTGGCCATGCAGCTCCAGCGCAAGGGCGTCCTGGACGAGTGCCAGGTGGAGATTCTGGGCACCAGCTTTGAGTCCATCGAGATGGCGGAGGACCGCGAGAAGTTCAAGGAACTGTGCGAGCGCCTGGGCGAGCCGGTGCTGCCGTCTTTGATCGCCACCAGCATGGAGGAGGGCTTCCGCGCGGCCGAGCAGATCGGCTACCCGGTGGTGCTCCGGCCCGCGTTTACGCTGGGCGGCACGGGCGGCGGATTTGCCGACAACCCGGAGGAGATGGAGGAGCTGCTCAAAAACGCCCTCAAGCTCTCCCCGGCGCATCAGGTGCTGGTGGAAAAGAGCATCAAGGGCTACAAGGAGATCGAGTACGAGGTGATGCGCGACGCCAACGACACCGCCATCGCCATCTGCAACATGGAAAACATCGACCCCGTAGGCGTGCACACGGGCGATTCCATCGTGCTCTGCCCCAGCCAGACGCTGACCAACAAGGAATACCATATGCTGCGCGACAGCGCGCTCAAGATCATCCGGGCCCTCAAGATCGAGGGCGGGTGCAACGTGCAGTTCGCCCTGGACCCCTACAGCTTCCAATATTACCTGATCGAGGTCAACCCCCGCGTGTCCCGCTCCTCGGCCCTGGCCTCCAAGGCCAGCGGCTACCCCATCGCGCGCGTGTCGGCCAAGGTGGCGGTAGGCATGCATCTGGAGGAGATTGCCCTAGCCAACACGCCGGCCTGCTTTGAGCCAGCGCTGGACTATGTGGTCAGCAAGATGGCGCGCTTTCCCTTCGACAAGCTGGAGGGCGCCAGCAACCGCCTGAGCACCCAGATGAAGGCCACCGGCGAAGTGATGAGCGTGGGCCGCACCATCGAGGAAAGCCTGCTCAAGGCCGTGCGGTCGCTGGAAATCGGCGTGTGCCACATCTATATGCCCCGCTTTGACAACAAGCCCGTGGATGAGCTGCTGGACTACATTCAGGACGGCACGGACGACCGGCTCTTCGCCATCGCACAGCTGATCCGCTGCGGGGTGGACCTGGGATTGATCTACGACCGCACCAAGATCGACATGCTGTTCCTGGAGAAGATCAAAAACATCGTGGAGTTCGAGGCCGTGCTTAAATCGCATCCCCGCGACGAGGCGACGCTTTTCGCGGCCAAGAAGCTGGGCTTCAGCGACAAGTACATCGGCCAGGTGTGGGACATGACCGAAAAGGAGGTTTTCCTCCTTCGCAAGGCCCATGGCTTCATGCCCGTCTACAAGATGATCGACACCTGCGCCAGCGAGTTTGAAAGCTACGTGCCCTACTTCTACTCCACCTACGAGCAGGAAAACGAGTCCGTGGTTTCGGATCGCAAAAAGATCATCGTGCTCGGCTCCGGCCCCATCCGGATCGGGCAGGGCGTGGAGTTCGACTATTCGACCGTGCACGCCATCTGGACCATCCGCCGCGCGGGGTACGAGGCCATCATCATCAACAACAACCCCGAAACCGTCTCCACCGACTACACCACCAGCGACAAGCTCTACTTCGAGCCCCTCACCGTGGAGGATGTGATGAACATCGTCACCCTCGAAAACCCGGAGGGCGTGGTGGTGAGCCTGGGCGGTCAGACGGCCATCAACCTGGCCGAGCGCCTGCACGACATGGGCGTGAAGATCATCGGCACCGACGTGGAGGCCATCCGCCGCGCGGAAAACCGCGACGCCTTTGAAAAGGTGATGGAATCGCTGGGCATTCCCCAGCCCAACGGCGAGGCCGTGACGGATATCGAGGCCGGCGTTCGCGTGGCCGAGCGCATCGGCTATCCGGTGCTGGTGCGGCCCAGCTATGTGTTGGGCGGCCGCGCCATGCAGATCGTGCCCAACGAGGAGGCCCTGCGCCACTATCTCAAGACCGCCGTGCTGGTCAGCGAGGACCAGCCGGTGCTCGTGGACCACTACATCACCGGCAAGGAGCTGGAGACAGACGCCGTGTGCGACGGCGAGAACGTCTACATCCCCGGCATCATGGAGCACGTGGAGCGCACCGGCGTGCATAGCGGCGACTCCATCAGCGTCTATCCTACCTTCTCGGTGAGCGAGAAGGCCCGCCAGACCATCATCGACTACACGGTGCGGCTGGGCCTGGGCATCGGCATCGTGGGCCTGTACAACATCCAGTTCATCGTGGACCGCCAGGACAACGTGTATGTGATCGAGGTCAACCCCCGGTCCTCGCGCACGGTGCCTTTCCTCAGCAAGGCCACGGGCGTGCCCCTGGCCGACATCGCCACCCGTGTGATGCTGGGCCACAGCCTGCGCGAACAGGGCATTGTGGAGGTCATGGCCCCGGAAAAGGAGAAGTGGTACGTCAAGGCCCCGGCCTTCAGCTTCTCCAAGCTGCGCGGCATGGACGCCTACCTGAGCCCCGAGATGAAATCCACCGGCGAGGCCATCGGCTACGACAAGCGCCTCACCCGCGCGCTCTATAAGGCCATGCAGTCCTCCGGCATGAACGTGGCCAACTACGGCACCATCTTTGTGACCATTGCCGACAGCGACAAGGCTGAGGCCCTGCCCCTTATCCGCCGCTTCTATGACATGGGCTTCAACATCGAGGCCACGCGCGGAACCGCCGAGTTCCTCAAGGCCAACGGCATCCGCACCCGCATCCGCAAGAAGCTCAGCGAGGGCAGCGAGGAGATCCTCGATTCCCTCCGGCAGGGACACGTCAACTACGTCATCAACACCCGCGAGCCTGCCAACCTGGGCCGCGACAGCGACGGCGCGCAGATTCGCCGCTGCGCGGTGGAAAACAATGTGACCATGTTCACCGCGCTGGATACGGTGCGGGTGCTCTTGGAGGTGCTGGAGGAAATCACGCTGTGCATCTCCACCATCGACTCGTAAGGGAGGCGGACCGATGCGTTTTGTGATCGAAAGCCACGAGCCGCTCACCCAGAACGTGTACCATATGCGCCTTTCAGGCGACACGCGCGCCATCGTGCGGCCGGGGCAGTTTGTGCAGGTGCAGCTGCCGGGCTTTTACCTCAGACGCCCTATCTCGGTATGCGACTGGCGGCCCGGCGAGGAAGGCACGCTGGATCTGATCTACAAGGTGGTGGGTCTGGGCACCGAGGCCATGAGCCACTATGCGGCGGGCACGGAGCTGGACCTTTTGACCGGCCTTGGCAACGGCTTTGATGTGGACCGGCTGGACGAGGTGACGGCCTCGCAGTTTCCGCTGCTGGTGGGCGGGGGCGTGGGTACGCCGCCCCTGTACGGCCTGTGCAAAAAGCTGCTGGCCGAGTGCAAGGAGCCGCGGGTGATTCTGGGATTCAACACCGCGGCCGAAGTGTTCTGGCAAAGGGAGTTTGAGGCGCTGGGCGTGCCCTTGACCGTGACCACGGCCGACGGCACGCAGGGCGTGAAGGGCTTTGTAACCGACGCCATGGTCCCCTTGGAAGGAAAATACGACTATGTATACGCCTGCGGGCCGGAGCCCATGCTGTGCGCCGTGCATGCCCTGTGCGAAAAACAGGATATCCATGGGCAGTTCAGCTTTGAGGAGCGCATGGCCTGCGGCTTCGGGGTGTGCATGGGCTGTTCGTGCCAAACCAGGTACGGCAGCAAGCGCATCTGCAAGGATGGCCCGGTGCTCAAAAGGGAGGAGATCCTATGGTAGATACGCATGTGACCCTCTCCGGCTGGACGCTTGACAACCCCGTCATTCCCGCCAGCGGCTGTTTCGGCTATGGCGAGGAATTTCGCGAGCTGTACGACATCAACGTATTGGGTACGTTCTCCTTCAAGGGCACCACGCTGGAGGCGCGCTTTGGCAACCCCACGCCCCGCATCGCGGAGTGCACGGCAGGCATGATCAACGCCGTGGGACTGCAAAACCCCGGCGTGCATCATGTGATCGAGCATGAGCTGCCCGAGCTGAAAACGTTCTTTCATAAAAAGGTCATCGCCAATATCAGCGGCTTTTCCGTGGCGGAATATGAGGAGTGCTGCCGCCTGATGGACCAGCAGGAGCAGGTGGGCCTCATCGAGGTCAACGTCAGTTGCCCCAACGTGCATGGCGGCGGAATGGCGTTCGGTACCTGCGCCGAAAGCGCGGCGGAGGTGACGCGCGCCGTCAAGGCCGTAACGACCAAGCCTGTTTACATCAAGCTGAGCCCCAATGTGACGGACATCGTATCCATCGCAAAAGCCTGCGAGGATGCGGGCGCGGACGGGCTGAGTCTGATTAACACGCTTTTGGGCATGCGCATCGACCTGAAAAAGCGCAAACCCGTGATCGCCAATGTCATGGGCGGCTTCTCCGGCCCGGCGGTGTTCCCGGTGGCGTTGCGCATGGTGTATCAGGTGGCGCGGGCGGTGAAGATCCCCGTGATCGGCATGGGCGGGGTGAGCAGCGCGCGCGACGTGATCGAAATGATGCTGGCCGGGGCGACCGCCGTGCAGGTGGGCGCACAGAATCTGGTGGACCCCTACATTTGCCCGAAGATCATCGAGGCGTTGCCCGGCGAGATGGGGCGCCTGGGCATTGAGCGATTGCAAGACATTATCGGAGGTGCGTGGAAATGAGCCGCGGAGACGTGATTATCGCATTGGACTTTCCCAGCGCGGAGGCGGTGTACGCCTTTCTGGACAAGTTTGAAAACGAGGCGCGCAAGCCCTACGTGAAGGTGGGCATGGAGCTGTTCTATGCCGAGGGCCCGCAGATCGTGCGGGAGATCAAGGCGCGGGGACACAAGATCTTTCTGGATCTGAAGCTCCACGACATTCCCAACACCGTCAAAAAGGCCATGGCCTCGCTGTCCAGGCTGGATGTGGACATGACCAACCTGCACGCCGCGGGCACCATCGACATGATGAAGGCGGCCCTGGAAGGCCTGACCCGTCCGGATGGAACGCGCCCCATGCTGCTGGCGGTGACGCAGCTCACCTCCACCAGCGAGGAGCGCATGCAGCGGGAGCTGCTCATCAATGCCAGCATGCCCGACACCGTGAAGAAGTACGCCCAGAACGCCAAAGAGGCCGGGCTGGACGGCGTGGTGTGTTCGCCGCTGGAGGCGGGGCTGGTGAAGGAAGCCTGCGGCGCGGCGTTCCAGACGGTGACGCCGGGCATCCGCTTTGCGGATTCGGCGGCGGACGATCAGGCGCGCGTGATGACCCCCGAAAAGGCGCGTCTGGGCGGGAGTGACTATATCGTGGTGGGGCGGCCCATCACCCAGGCAGCGGACCCCGTGGCGGCCTATCGGCGCTGCGTGAAGGAATTCCTTGGCGAGTGACAAAGGAGGAAAGACCATCATGGAAAAACAGATTGCGGGCGCGCTATTGTCCATCGGCGCGGTGTTTCTCAGGCCCGAGGAACCCTTCACCTGGGCCAGCGGCATCAAGAGCCCCATTTACTGCGATAACCGCCTGACCCTGACCGCGCCGGAGGTGCGCGATCAGGTGGAAAACGGCCTGATGGAAGTGATCCGCCGCGAATATCCGGACGTGGAGGTGCTCATGGGCACGTCCACCGCGGGCATCGCCCACGCGGCCATCGTGGCGCACATGATGCACCTGCCCATGGGCTATGTGCGCGGCGGCAACAAGGACCACGGCCGTCAGAACCGCATCGAGGGCAAGCTGGAAAAAGGCCAGAAGGTGGTCGTGGTGGAGGACCTGATCTCCACCGGCGGAAGCGTCATCGACGTGGTGGAGGCGCTGCGCGAGGCCGGCGCGGAGGTGCTGGGCATCGCGAGCATCTTCACCTATGGCATGCAGAAGGGACTGGACCGGCTGGCCGCCGCCGGGGTGAAAAACGTGAGCCTGTCCAACTTCGACGTGCTGGTACAGGTGGCGGCGGAGAAGGGCTACATCCGTCCGGAACAGGTGGAGCGGCTCATTCGTTTCCGCAACAATCCCAGCGACGAGAGTTGGATGCACAACTGAGGAGGTACACGCATGCCCAGACATCTGCTTGATATCCGTGACCTGAGCACGCAGGAGCTGGATGACCTGATGGACCGCGCAGACGACATTATCCAAAACCCCCAACGGTATGCTGAATGCATGCATGGGAAGAAGCTGGCAACGCTTTTTTATGAGCCCAGCACCCGCACGCGGCTGAGTTTTGAGGCCGCCATGCTGGAATTGGGCGGGAGCGTGCTTGGTTTTTCATCGGCGGACAGCTCTTCTGCATCCAAGGGTGAAAGCGTGGCCGATACTGTGCGCACAGTGGGATGCTATGCGGACGTCATCGCCATGCGTCACCCCAAGGAAGGCGCGCCCACCGCGGCGGCCCAGGTCAGCCCCGTGCCCATCATCAACGCGGGCGACGGCGGACATAATCACCCCACGCAGACGCTGGCGGATCTGCTCACCATCCGCCGCGAAAAGGGACGGCTCAACCAGCTGGTCATCGGCTGCTGCGGGGACCTTCAGTTCGGCCGCACGGTGCACAGCCTCATCAACGCCATGATGCGCTACAAGAGTATTCGCTTTGTGCTCATTTCTCCGGAGGAGCTGCGCGTGCCCGAATATGTGCGCGAAAGCATGCACAAAAACGGCGTCAGTTTCGTGGAAGTGGAGCGGCTGGAGGATGTGATCGGCACCCTCGATATTCTCTACATGACCCGTGTGCAGCGCGAGCGCTTCTTTAACGAGGCGGACTATGTGCGCCTCAAGGACAGCTATATCCTTGATACTGAAAAGATGCGCCTGGCACGCCGCGATTTGTGCGTGCTGCATCCTCTGCCGCGCGTGAACGAAATCAGCCGCGCCGTGGACGACGATCCCCGCGCATGCTATTTCCGCCAGGTTGCGAATGGCAAATATATGCGCGAAGCCCTGCTGATGAAGCTTTTGGAGGTGGAGGCATGAATATTGACAGCATCCAGAACGGCTATGTAATCGACCATATCCACGCCGGGCGCAGCATGGAAATCTATCACTATCTGGGACTGGACGCGCTGGACTGCTCTGTGGCCATTATCAAGAACGCCAAGTCGCAGCGCATGGGTAAAAAGGACATCATCAAAATTGACCAGGAGATCCCTCTGGATCTGGATTTGCTGGGCTACATTGATCCGGGCATCAGCGTCAACATCATTCGCGACGGGAAACTGGTGGAGAAGAAAAAACCTGAGATGCCCGCGCGGGTTGTGAATGTGATGAAGTGCAAAAACCCGCGCTGTATTACTCAGACCGAACAGGAATTGGACCAGATTTTTGTGCTGGCCGATCGAGAGAAGCAGATCTATCGCTGCTTCTATTGCGAGGCGGCGCACAAGAGCGAGTGACACAAACAGGGGCGGACGGCTATGGCGGCTGTCCGCCTCTTCATGTTGAAATTTACAAAACCAGAATATTTCATTGGGATTTTGAATTGAAAGTTCGTGCTTTAAGATAGAGACGAAAGATGGGTGGATACGAACGTTCGGATGCACAAAAAAGTTCAGAAAAATGGCAAAAAACCTGTTGACAGAGCGCCTAAAGCGTGCTATGATGTACAAGCTCGCTTGAGAGCAACGAACCTTGAAAACGATACAGAGCAAAGGAAAGCAAGAACGCAAGCAGTCAATGAATTGAGTGAAAAAGCGAGCCAGAGAAAATCTGGAGCGTAACAGGAATTAAACATAAGAGTTTGATCCTGGCTCAGGACGAACGCTGGCGGCGTGCCTAACACATGCAAGTCGAGCGGGGATTATCGGATGAAGTTTTCGGATGGATTCTGGTAATTCTAGCGGCGGACGGGTGAGTAACGCGTGAGCAACCTGCCTTTCACAGGGGGATAACGCATCGAAAGGTGCACTAATACCGCATGAGACCACGCTCCCGACATGAGAGAGGGGTCAAAGGAGCAATCCGGTGAGAGATGGGCTCGCGTCTGATTAGCTGGTTGGTGAGGTAACGGCCCACCAAGGCGACGATCAGTAGCCGACCTGAGAGGGTGATCGGCCACATTGGAACTGAGAGACGGTCCAAACTCCTACGGGAGGCAGCAGTGGGGAATATTGGGCAATGGGGGAAACCCTGACCCAGCAACGCCGCGTGAAGGAAGAAGGTTTTCGGATCGTAAACTTCTATCCTTGGTGAAAATAGTGATGGTAGCCAAGAAGGAAGCCCCGGCTAACTACGTGCCAGCAGCCGCGGTAATACGTAGGGGGCAAGCGTTGTCCGGAATGATTGGGCGTAAAGGGCGCGTAGGCGGCCTGGTAAGTTTGAAGTGAAAGTCCTTCTTTTAAGGAGGGAACTGCTTTGAAAACTGTCGGGCTTGAGTGCAGGAGAGGTAAGCGGAATTCCCGGTGTAGCGGTGAAATGCGTAGAGATCGGGAGGAACACCAGTGGCGAAGGCGGCTTACTGGACTGTTACTGACGCTGAGGCGCGAAAGTGTGGGGAGCAAACAGGATTAGATACCCTGGTAGTCCACACTGTAAACGATGATTGCTAGGTGTGGGGGGTCTGACCCCTTCCGTGCCGGAGTTAACACAATAAGTAATCCACCTGGGGAGTACGGCCGCAAGGTTGAAACTCAAAGGAATTGACGGGGGCCCGCACAAGCAG
>UQEF01000007.1 GCA_900540045.1 uncultured Eubacteriales bacterium
AGGCCTGCGAAAAATATGCCGAGTTCAGCGTTACGGCGCTGAAAACCAAGTACCCCCAGGGCGGTGAAAAGCAGCTCGTATATGCGCTAACGGGCCGTACGGTCAAAATGGGCGGCCTGCCGCTGGATGTCGGCGCTGTGGTGTGCAATGTAGGTACCTGTCACGCGCTGTGCCGCGCCGCTTACGAGGGCCGGCCGATCGTGGACCGGGTGGTTACGGTGGGAGGCTGCGTACAAAATCCCGCCAACTATCTGGTGCGTATCGGCACGCCGGTAAAATGGCTGCTGGATACCTCCAAGGGTCTGCTGCCGGAAACCAAGATGCTGATATACGGCGGCCCCATGATGGGCATGGCCATCAGCCGTGAGGATATCCCTGTTACGAAGGGCTGCAGCGGCATCGTGGCGCTGGACAAGCTGGGTGCGCTGGCTGACGAAAGTCCCTGCATTCGCTGCGCGCGCTGCATGAACGCCTGCCCGATGCATCTGGCTCCGGCGGCTATCGACCGCGCTGTGCGCAAGGACCTGTTTGAAGCCGCAGAAAAACTCAATGCCCTCAACTGCATCGAGTGCGGCGCCTGCACCTTCTCCTGCCCGGCCAAGCGCAACCTGACCCAGAGCTGCCGCGTGGCAAAGCGCGTCATCACACAACGGCGTAAGGAAGCCGCTGCGAAGAAAGGAGCCCATTGATATGCAAACGAAGCTGGTCGTATCTTCATCTCCTTTCCTGCGCGACGCCTCCGTATCCACGCGCAGGCTGATGGGAGATGTTGTGATCGCCCTGATTCCTACCGCGCTGGCGGCCATCTGGTTCTTTGGCGCGCCCGCGCTGGCACTGATGCTTGTATCTGTCGTCTTTGCGGTTCTTTCCGAACTGGTGTATGAAAAAATCACCCACCAGAAAACGACCATCGACGATCTGAGCGCCGTTGTTACGGGCCTCCTGCTGGCCTTCAACCTTCCCGCCAACGCCCCCTGGTGGATGGCGGCCATCGGTTCCGTCATCGCAATCGTACTGGTCAAGCAAATGTTTGGCGGCATCGGGCAGAACTTCATCAACCCGGCTCTGGCTGCCCGTACCATCCTGATGCTGTCCTGGGCCGGCCTGATCGCCGCCACCGCCCTGCCGGCAGGCGGCCAGCTCTTCGGGCTGACCACCGTTCCCGTGGATGCGGTCGCCTCGGCTACGCCGCTGGTTTCCAGCAGCTATTCGCTGTGGCAGCTCTTCATCGGCGATGTGCCCGGCATGCTGGGTGAGACCTGTAAACTGACCCTGATTCTGGGCGGCGTGTACCTGATCGTGCGCAAGGTCATTGACTGGCGCATTCCTGTGTTCTTTATCGGGACTGCTTTCATCCTGTTCTGGATTCAGACCGGTGTGATCTATTCCGTGGAAAGCGGAACGGAAAACGCCCTGTACCAGATTCTCAGCGGCGGCCTGTTGCTGGGCGCTTTCTTCATGGCGACGGACTACGTCACCAGTCCGGTAAGCAAATGGGGCAAGGTCGTGATGGGCGTTGGCTGCGCTGTGATCCTGTTCGTGATCCGCGCGTACAACAATGGCTATCCGGAAGGCTGCTCCTTTGCCATCCTGTTTATGAACGTGCTCACGCCGCTCATCGACAAATGGACCATGCCACGCACCTTTGGCGCGGTGAAGCCCGTGAAAGCGAAGAAGAGCGAGGCCAAACAGGGAGGTGCGAAAGCATGAAAAACAAATCTCTCTTTCATGTGTTTACCAATGGCCTTTTGAATGAGAACCCCACGTTCCGTCTGCTGCTGGGCATGTGTCCGACGCTGGCCATTTCCACGGCCGCATCCTCGGGTGTGGGCATGGGGCTGGCGACCACGTTCGTATTGGTGTTCTCCAACATGGTGATTTCCATGCTGCGTCACATCATCCCCGAACGCGTTCGTATTCCTGGGTTCATCGTTGTCATTGCCACTTTCGTGACGATTATCGACCTGATTATTAAGGCTTTTTTGCCTTCCATGTCCGACACGCTGGGCATTTATATCCCGTTGATCGTGGTCAACTGCATCATCTTTGCCCGCGCGGAATCCTTTGCTTTCAAGAATCCGGTGCTTCCTTCGGCATTTGATGGACTGGGCATGGGCCTGGGCTTTACGTGCTCGCTGACCCTGCTTTCCTCCGTGCGTGAGATCATCGGCAGCGGCAAGTGGTTTGGCATGCAGGTGATGCCCGAGGCCTACAAGCCCATGTCGGTTATCATTACCCCGTCGGGCGGCTTCCTGACGCTGGGCATCCTGCTCCTTATTGTGAATGCCATTGTCAAGTACATCGGCAAGCATAAGCAAATGAAGGCGAGGGGTGAGATCGCATGAACGAGCTGCTTTTGATTGTGATCGGCAGCGTGCTGGTCAACAACTTTGTCATGTCGCAGTTTTTGGGCATCTGTCCGTTCCTGGGCGTGTCCAAAAAAACGGAAACCGCCCTTGGCATGGGTATGGCCGTCACCTTCGTCATGGCGCTGGCCTCTCTGATTACCTACTTCATCCAGGCCTATCTGCTGGTTCCGCTCGATCTGGAATACATGCAGACCATAGCGTTCATCCTGGTCATCGCCGTATTGGTGCAGATCGTGGAAATCGCCCTGAAAAAGATCAGCCTTTCGCTCTATCAGGCGCTGGGCGTATATCTTCCGCTGATCACCACGAACTGTGCTGTGCTGGGCGTGGCCCTGCTTAACACCCGCGAGGGCTACAACCTGATTGAGTCCGTTGTCAACGGCACCAGTGCTGCCATCGGCTTCACTATTGCCATCGTGATGTTTGCAAGCATCCGTGAGCGCCTGGCCACCGGCAACATGCCCAAGTGGATGGACGGGTTCCCCGGTGCGCTGATTACGGCCGGCCTGATGTCCCTTGCATTCCAGGGCTTCTCGGGCCTGATTCAGTAAGAAAGAGAGGGGCTCACGAATGACTGCTGTTTTGATCGGCGTAGGGGTATTGGGCGGCCTTGGACTGGTTCTGGGCCTGCTGCTGACCGTAGCCAACAAGGTGTTTGAAATTCCTTCCGATCCCAAGCGTGATGCGGTGCGCAATGCACTTCCCGGCGCAAACTGCGGCGGATGCGGATTTGCCGGCTGTGATGCGCTGGCGGATGCGATTGCCGCAGGGCAGGCTCCTGTGAACGCCTGCCCGGTGGGAGGTGCCGCGACAGCGGCGGAGATTGCCAAGATCATGGGAGTGGAAGAAGCGCCTCAGCAGGTACGCAATGTGGCGACCGTAGTCTGTCAGGGCACTCTGGACCGTTGCAAAACCAAATTCCAGTATCACGGCATCAAGGACTGTGTAGCGGCGACTTTGGTCAACGACGGAAACCGCGCCTGCCAATATGCATGCCTCGGCCTGGGTACCTGCGTGCGGGCCTGCAAGTTTGATGCCATCCACATTGACGAGAACTCCGGAATCGCCAAGGTGGATCCTGAAAAGTGCCAGAGCTGCGGAGCCTGCGTAAAGGCATGCCCCAAGCACGTGCTGAGCCTTCAGCCCGAAACCCTTCCCGTGCGGCTTTTGTGCCGCGCGGCTGAGGAAGGCAATCTGGTCAGCGACAACTGCAAGATTGGCTGCGTGGGCTGCGAGCTGTGCAAGAACGCCTGTAAATTTGACGCGATCACCATGGTCAACCACCTGCCTGTGATTGACCAGGAGAAGTGCACGGGTTGCATGATGTGCGCGGAAACCTGCCCCAACGGTGCGTTGTGGGGAGATTTTGACAACCGCAAGATCGCCGAGATCGACCGTGACCTGTGTATCGGTTGCACCATCTGCAAGCGGACTTGCCAGTTTGAAGCCATTTCCGGCACGCTTAAGCAGGTGCATAAGGTCAACGAAGCCTGCACCGGCTGCGGCGAATGCGTCAAAAAGTGCCCCAAGAAGGCCATCACGTTGACGGTGCGCAAGCATCCCCGCGATGCAAACGCAAAGGTTGGAACGACTCCCGTAGGGGCGGCTGTTCCGAAGGCGTAAATGTGAGATGCGGCGGACAAAGCGTCCGCCGCTTTTTCGAATAAAGGGAGCGATGCTGCAATGAAGATCGGTTTTATTGGCGCGGGAAACATGGGATGCGCCATCATGCGGGGAGCGTTTCAGGGTGGTTTTCTCAAGCCCTATGAAACCATGGTGTACGATGTCAGCGAGCAGCAGCTTGCGGCTTTAACCGCTGCCTATCCGGTAAATGTGGCCGAAAACAACATCCAGATTGCCAGGGAGTGTGAGTTCATCATCCTGGCAATCAAGCCCATATACATGCGCGGTGTTCTGGAAGAAATCCAAAAATACTGCTACAATAAAAAGATTATCTCCATCGCTGCCGGATGGTCCATGGCCATGCTGACGGAGATTCTCGGACGTGATAACAGCGCTCAGGTGTTGCGCGTCATGCCCAATACGCCCGCGCTGGTTGGCGCCGGCTTTACTGCAATCTGCGAGGAAAACAGCTTCAGCAAGGCGTCGCTGGGTTGGGCAAAGGAGCTTTTCTCTACGTTGGGCGTAGTGCAGGTTTTGCCCGAGCGCCTGTTCGATGCCGTGGTGGCAGTGAGCGGCAGCAGTCCCGCATACGTCTATATGTTCATTGAGGCGTTGGCAGACGGCGCAGTACGCCTGGGCATGCCCAGAAAGATGGCCATACAGGCAGCCGCTCAGGCGGTGTTGGGCTCGGCCAAGATGGTGCTGACGACAGGCGAACATCCTGCCGCGCTCAAGGACAACGTCTGCTCGCCCGGCGGAACAACCATTGAGGCTGTCCAGTCGCTTGAAAAGAACGGCTTCCGCAGCGCTGTCCTGGAGGCAATGGATGCCTGCGCCCGCAAGAACCGCAAAATGTCCGCCCCGGCAGATCGGAGAGGGAAACTATGACCCAGGTCACGCCTAAACGTACCGTACGGCTGTATACGGATGGCGCCTGCTCCGGAAATCCGGGACCTGGGGGATGGGGCTGTGTGCTTTGCTATAAGGACAAGGTCAAGGAACTGTCGGGTCACATGGCCAACACCACCAATAACCGCATGGAAATCTTTGCGGTGATCGCAGGTCTGGGTGCGCTTAAAGAGCCATGCGTGGTGGAGGTCTATTCGGATTCCGCCTATACGGTGAACGCTTTCAACGATCATTGGATTGATAACTGGCAGAAAAACGGCTGGATCAACAGCAAAAAGCAGCCGGTCGAAAACAGTGATTTGTGGAAGCTGCTGCTGCAAGTGATCCGTACTAAGAAGCACGAGATTACGTTTCATAAGGTAAAGGGCCATGCCGACAATCCGTGGAACAATCGCTGCGACGAACTGGCCACCTCGGCCATCCGGGAATACCGCAGGCTAAACGGAGAAAAGACAGAAGAAGAACAGCCCGCCAAAGTGGGGGAGGAGCAAGCGGGGAAACCCTGATTGCTTGATAAGAAAGGCTATTTATATGGCCTTTCTTTTTTTCTGGATCACTTTGGAAGCCAAAAGGAAATTGAGCCTGACAGGAAGAGGAGAGAAGCGTAGGAAAGCTGGAATTGCGTTTAAGACCGGGAGATTGACAGAGTACGAAAGCAGGGGTATACTATCCATGAACATTTCGCTAAAGAATACTTTTACGAATAGTTATGGGCGATTTTCACATGATTGTACCCGGGAGGACTGCCAAATGCCTGAAATTACCTATCAGGAGCGAATGAATGCCGAGCGCACCGAAAAAGTCCGCCGTATGCTGCGGGAACTGCCGCCATCCTGTACGGATTTCATTAACAGCATCACCATGACCACCAGTCCGCTGACGCGTATGGCTTACACGATCGATCTACAGACATTTTGTGATTACGCGGCAAAGGAACTGCCCTATTTTTCGACAAAATCGCCTTCCTCCTGGAATGACGATGACATGTCCCGTTTCACTGCCCGCGACCTGAACGGCTATGCGGACTATCTGACCCTGTATTACAAAGACGCCAGTACCGGCGAAACCGTCGAACAGCAAAAGGTACTCCGAAATCACGAATGCGGCGTCATGCGCAAGTTGTCCTCTTTGCGCTCATATTTTGATTATCTTTTCAAAATGGAGCGCGTTCCCGGAAATGTCGCTGCCCTGGTTTCCCTGCCAAAGCTGCATGAAAAGCCCATTCTTCACCTGATTGGAGCCGAGATCGAACGCCTGCTGTCGGTCGCAGACGATGGCGCGGAACTGACCTCTGGCCAACAGCGTTTTCATGCACACACACGTAAACGAGATTATGCGATTCTCATGCTCTTTCTGGGGACAGGCGTGCGCGTCAGCGAATGCGTGGGCATTGATATCGGTGATTTGGATCTCGCCTCAAATGCGGTTCTGGTCACGCGCAAGGGCGGCAATCAGGTGATTCTGTATTATCCAAATGAAGTAGCCGACGCTCTCAAGATTTATTTGGAGGAACGAAAGCAGATCCAGCCTGCCACCAAAGCGGATGAAAACGCGCTGTTTTTATCTTTGCAGCGCAGGCGCATATCCCAACGTGCTGTCCAGATGATGGTGAAGAAGTATTGCTCCGTGGCTGTACCGCTGAAAAAACGCATGAGTCCCCATAAGCTGCGCAGTACCTATGCCACGCGGCTCTATCATGAAACCGAGGACATTTATCTGGTGGCGGATGCGCTGGGCCACTCGGATGTGAATACCACCCGGAGACATTATGCCGCGATGAGCGATCAACGCCGTCGGGATGCAGCCCGCAACGTACATCTCCCCTCCCTGCCAGAGGATCTTCAGCAATAGAAACATTCGTTCGCAAAACACTTGCCAACGAGCTTTGTTTTATGGTATTCTATAGACGATTGAAACGTAAGGAAGTGAAGCCATGAGCAATCCGCGTGGAGATACCCAGGCAAGGATCCTTGCGTATATTGAGAAAGCGACGCTGCAAAAGGGGTATCCCCCATCGGTGCGTGAAATCTGCGACGCCACCGGCCTCAAAAGCACGTCCACTGTTCATGGCCATTTGATCCGCCTGGAGAAAAAAGGTTTGCTTTACCGCGACTCGATGAAGCCGCGGGCCATTTCTGTACCTGCTGACCATCAGATGTACCGCACGGAGATGGTCAATGTACCCATTCTGGGCCGTGTGACGGCAGGCGTACCCATTCTTGCAACCGAAAACATCGAGGATTATGTATGCCTGCCCCAGACCATGCTGGGGCAGGGTGAGCATTACATCCTGTCCGTTCGGGGTGAAAGCATGATCGGCGCCGGCATTATGGACGGGGACTATGTGGTTGTCCGGCAGCAAAATACTGCTTATAACGGCGATATCGTAATCGCAATGATTGAAGACGAGGCGACCGTCAAACGATTTTATAAGGAGAAAGGCGTTTTCAGACTTCAGCCTGAAAATCCTGCGATGGAACCGATCATTGTGCCTGAGGTTATGATACTTGGCAAGGTGGTTTCTCTTTATCGCATTTTTTAGGCTTTTTCAATCACAAATCATAATTGGGGGTGCTCAGCGTGTCCTGGTGGGAGCAGGGATTACGTTTGCTGTTGGCCGTCTTCATCGGCTGTGTCATTGGTATTGAGCGCGAGCGCAAAAACCGCCCGGCTGGTATGCGCACGCATGTGCTGGTATGCGTGGGCGCTTCAATCATCGCCATTATGGAAAGCCTGATGATCGCGGATACGATCACGCTGAACATGAACAACGCAAGCACCGGTATCGCTATCAGCTATGGACGTATCAGCGCGCAGGTCATCAGCGGCATCGGCTTCCTGGGCGCCGGCACCATTTTTATCAGTCAGAAAAAAATCGCCGGCCTGACCACGGCTGCTTCCCTGTGGAATGTGGCATGTCTTGGCCTGGCCGTTGGCATGGGCTACTACACCATCTCCATCGCTGGCTGCGCCATTGTGATCATCACGCTTTCGCTGTTGCAGCGCCTGGTGCGGGTCAATTCCGTTAAGCATGTGGAGATCAAGTTTATTCACCGTGTGGAAACCATCGCCTTTATCAATGACTATTTTCAGACCATTGGCGTGCGTGTGCTGGATATTGACTTCCACGTGGAAAATAAGGGAAAATACAATTTGTATACCAACATCTACACCCTGGATATGCAGGGAAAAACCACTTACAAGGACATCGTGAACAAGCTGTCCGAATATGCCAACATTCAGGGAATCCGTACGCGGAACACCTGATACCGGCCGCATGGTAACGGCCGCGGAACCTGCTTCCGCGGCCGTTGTGTTGTATTTCGGAGCGTTCCTCCCCCGTTTTCAGCCCTTTGCGGCACCGATGGAAAAGCCGCAGGGTGTGTTGGCCTGCTCGTTAAAAGCGTTTTCTACAATGGCGCGATACAAGCGATAACCGCCGGAGAAGTTATAGCACTCATATCCATGCTGGCTAAGGATACGGCAGGCCAGATAGCTGCGCAGGCCGCTTTGACACATGACATAAACGGGCTGATGTGCATCCAGCTCGGCAAGCCGGTCTCTCAGGTTGTCCAACGGAATATTGATAAAGCCCTCAGCATGCCCCGCGGCATACTCCCCCACGGTTCGCGTATCCAGCAGCGTAACGCCGGGACGGCTGCGCAGATCGGCCAGATCCTCGTAATGGAACTGCTTCACCTTGCCTGTTTCGATGTTTTCTGCAATAAAACCGGCCATGTTTACCGGGTCCTTGGCAGAGGAATAAGGCGGCGCATAGGCCAGATCCAAACACGCCAGCTCGGGGGCTTTCATTCCGGCCTGCATGGCGGTTGCGAGGACGTCGATGCGCTTATCCACGCCATCAAAACCCACAATCTGAGCGCCCAGAATACGCAGCGATTCCTTCTCATAGAGGAGCTTGATGGTCATGGCGCGTCCGCCAGGATAGTAGGAGGCGTGGTTTTCCGGGGAAAGAACAATCTTTTCGTAAGAGAGGCCCGCTTCCTTAGCCGCATGTTCATTGATTCCGGTTGCGGCGGCCGTCATGTCAAACACCTTGATGACAGAGGAAGCATAAGCTCCGTGATACGCGCTATCCAGTCCGCAGAGATGGTCGGCGGCAATACGCCCCTGTTTGTTGGCCGGTCCGGCGAGCGATACCAGTCCCAGAGAACCGGTCACAGCGTTTCGCACCTGCACAGCGTCGCCTACGGCATAGATATCGGGATCAGATGTGCGCATGTGTTCATCCACAGCAATGGCTCCGCGTGCGCTGAGCTCCAGCCCTGCTTCGCGTGCCAGGCTGGAATCTGGCGACACGCCAATGGCCAGAATGGCCATTTCTGAACATAGGGGCTCTCCCCCATCTACATGCGTCAGGATGCATCCTTCGCGTTCTTCAAAGCCGCTTACAGCTGTTTTGAGCATCAGGTGCACCCCCTTTGCACGGAACCGCGCATGCACAAAGGATGCCATATCCTTATCAAGGGGTGTCAGCAGCTGGTCCAGCATCTGAACGATCGTGACCTCAATGCCCATTTCGTATAGATTTTCCGCCAATTCAAGCCCGATGAATCCACCACCCGCCAGCACGGCGCGCCGCGGTTTTTCTTTCTCTACAAAATTGCGGATCTGCAGGGTATCCTCCACTGTGCGAAGCGTAAACAGACGCTTGGACTCCAGCCCGGGCATGGGCGGACGAATAGGCCTTGCCCCCGGGGAAAGTATCAGCTTGTCATAGGTTTCCTCAAATTCCGCGCCCGTCTCCAGGTTTCGTACCGTGACAGCCTTGCGGTCCCGATGAATGGCGACGACCTCGTGATGGACGTGCACATCAATATTAAAACGGCTTTTGAAGCTCTTGGGGGTCTGCAAAGTAAGCAGATCGCGATTTTCGATAACACCGCCGATGTAATAAGGCAGTCCGCAGTTGGCATAAGATACATATCCAGACCGCTCAAATACAATAATCTGAGCGGATTCATCCAACCTCCGGAGACGTGCCGCGGCGCTTGCTCCGCCTGCGACGCCGCCGACAATGACTACTTTCATCTTCCTATCCCTCCCCTAATTTTTCGCGTGCTTGGGTCTGTGTTTTTTATATTCCAGCAGTGTGGTGCGGTTTCCTGCATGAATTGCATGTTTGGACATGCACCATCCTTTCCAGGCTTTCTCCGCGAATGTATGAGATGAAAATTCACCTTTTACCGGCTGTTGCCACAGTAAACTATGCCAAGTGGGGAGGCTGCTCCTTTTCTTTTCTCCGATCAATATGCATAGCAGCGCCAGCGGATCTGGGCAAAAAATTATTTTTAGGTATTGCTTTTTCGTATTCGCTTTGGTATAATACCATACGTTGGCTGAACGGAATAGGTTCAGTTGATAATAAATGGGGCTATAGCACAGTTGGTAGCGCGCTACATTCGCATTGTAGAGGCCAGGGGTTCGAATCCCCTTAGCTCCACCACAATTTGTCTGAAAACTACGGTTTTCAGACTTTTTCTTTTTATTCGGGGCGTCCCAGCTGTGGATTTGCTAAAATCACGGGGCCTTTCATGCCTATGAACTCTCCGGGTTCTATTGGAGCCAACAGCAGTTGCCGCTTCTTCGGTTGGGCTGACTGGTGCGCCCATCTAATCGAAAGAACCTGGGCTTTCTTTATGATACTCCAAATCTCGCCAACGTCGCATCCCGCCACCCGCAAAGTGCTTCGCTCCACTGGGTTTCCGGGCCGTAGTATGCCTCAAAGGTTGCTTGTATGACCTGCGCTACACGCAGCCTGCCGCCGCGTATATCCTCCTTCATCTGGTCCGAGAAGGGAATTTCGCAGTGATAGTCTATGGCATTATGCACAAAGGCGTCCCGATCTTCCGCCTGCCACCGTTTAAACCAACCTTCTTCCTCGACGCGGTACCATAGAAAACGGATGCCTTTCTCCTCAGCGTGTGAGCCCTGTGCCGAAGCAAACGGTGTGCGGGCGCCTTGATAAGGAAGGAGCACATAGTTCCACGCAGGATACGCGGCATCGTGAAAAACCAGAAATACCGTTTCATCCTGCTCCATCAGGGCATAGACAAACCGGTCCGCGTCCGCAAAGGAATACCCAAATGGACCGGTGAGAAACTCGTACGCCTGTTTGGCCTGAACCGCTGTTTCCGAATCCAGCCCGGACAGCGGCAGGAAGGCTGTATCGGCGTTCTGTGCACTTGCCAGCGCACGGTCCAGCAATGTATCCATGTAGGCCTGATGCGCCGCGTTGCTTGCCTGTATACGCGCTATGTTCTCATTGCTGGATTCCCGGCGGGTAAATCGGAACACATACATTTGCGGAAACATCCGAATCGAGAGTCCACCCTCGCATCCGGATGCCGTCATGGAATAGCTTAGCTCTACACAACGTTCGTCGCCAAACCATGCGTCCCGGCCGATGGAAAGCGCATCAAATCCCTCTCCCAGCGCCGCATATGACCAGTCTAGCGCAAAATCAATAATCATGGTTTTGTAGGTATCCCGGGAATTGTAGGTGGGATTCGCAAGTTGCAATTCTCCGGTTTGGTAGATCGCCGCGTAGGAAGAAACGTCCTCGATTTCCCAGATTCGCCCCCAGCGATCGAAGCTGAGCATAAATAACCCGCCCTCTTCTCCCGGAGGTGGCCAGACGTTCACATTCCACATTTCTGATTCCCCGCCGTCTATCACCTGCCATTGCAGATCGTCAAAGCTATCGTAAGGCGTAAGCGAGGGCGCGTTCAACCATGGCGCGGAGGACAGAATCTCCCTCGCATACGCCTCCGCCTCCTGCGAGGTGGTAACGGCGCGCCGCTCCACCGGTGAACCGTTCCACTGTGGCACAACCGGTTCGGAAAGCGAAGGCAGAAACTCCGACGTGGCGAAGGAGAACAGAGTGCCCGCGCAGGCAACACAAAGCGCAGCTGCACACAGCCATCGCAGCGACGTATGTCCATCGATAATGGCCCGCAGGCGGCGCTTGATATGGCGGCCCTTCATGGTCATTCCGGTCGCAAGCACATGCGTTTCCGGGGTACAGTGACGCGCGGCATTCAACGCCAGTGTGCTCGCGTACCGGATGCGTTCCTCATCGGTTAAAGGCCCAATCACATGCTCATCGCAGGCCATCTCCTGATCGTTTCGGGACAGCCGTGCTGCCAGCCATACAAGCGGGTTGAACCAGTGAACCACGCAACAGATGTTGCGTACGAGTCCCCACCAATGATCTCCGGATTTTTTATGGCATAGCTCATGCGTGAGAACCGGGAGAAAATCCGTCTCTTTGAGCATCAGGGGAAGAGCGATATAGGGGCGGAACACCCCGACCAGGCAGGGACCCGGAAGCGGATCTACCCAGTAGACAGGCACGGGCTGAATCCCGCGCTGCTTGCACAGCGCCTGGTAGCTCGCCATCCTTTCTCCGTCAAGCGCCTCAACCCGCCCGCGCTTGAGCACAAGCAAAAAGCGTGCGTTCCGCCACGTCATCCATCCTGTCACCGCAAGGGCTACAGAAACATACGCCACCAGCAGCAGCCTCGCCGCATGTCCGCTGCTGAGATCATAAGTAACATGCCACAGGGTTTCCGAAAGCACATCGGCATGGGTGCCATCATGCTGCGTTGCAGATATGGCAAGCTTCCTTACCGCATCGGCAGCGCGTACGCGCACCTGGTCAGCGATAGGCCGTACCCCCATGTTGCTTGACAGCGCAGGACGCAGTTCATTCATGATGGGATTTGGCAGCGAAAGGGGCAGAAGCAGGCGCAGCGCTATCAGCAGCCAAGCAAAACAGATCAGACGGCTGCTGAGTTTGGAACGCAGGTAACGCCGTACTGGCAACATCAGCAAAATCATAATGCTGCCGGTCAATGTGGCTTCAATGAGAAAGTTGAACACAGTTGCCGCTCTCATGGATTCACCTCGTTTGTAAGGAAATGCATCGGATGCGCCGTGGGAACCGACAGAGCAGATCTTTGGACAGCCGAAAGCATCACGCGTTTTACTTATGTCTACCTTCATTTTATACGATGGGTTTACATTTGTCAACCTTTTCCGTGTAAAAATCGCGTGCGATAAAGCTCGCACGCGAAACAGGCTGTATTTATGCTTTTTCGGAAGGAGCACACGCTTCTCCCCCACCTGCGCGGAGATCATCGGCCGTTAGCAGCATGAGGGTCTCGCGGGTTACCTGCGGCTCATGGGCCAGACGGTTGGCCTGTGCGCTCACCGCTCGTTCAAACAAATTTCGTACGCCGCGCGCATTGCCAAAGCCTTTGGGATCGCGGCATCCTTGTTCCAGAAGGCGCAGAAGAAAGGGCCTTGCGTCGTTTGCCAGTATGTACCCGCTGCCTTTGCAGCGCAATTCAAAGATCTCTGCCAGCTCTTGTGCTGTATAATCCGGGAAATGCAAAAAACGGTTAAAACGGCTTTCCAGACCGGGGTTGGAATGGATGAACCGCTCCATGAGCTCAGTGTAGCCGGCCACGATCACCACCAGGTCCTCCCGATGATCCTCCATGGCCTTGAGCAAGGTATCGACGGCTTCCTGCCCGTAATCGCTGCCTCCCCGGTCGGTGAGCGTATAGGCCTCGTCGATAAAGAGCACACCTCCCATTGCCTTTTGAAGAACCTCACCGGTCTTAATGGCCGTTTGCCCTACATAACCGGCCACCAGCCCGCCGCGGTCTACTTCTACCAGTTGGCCTTTGGACAAGATCCCCAGGCAGCGGTACACGCGCGCCATTAGACGGGCGATCATCGTTTTGCCGGTGCCCGGGTTGCCCGAAAACACCATATGCAACGACAGCTCGCTCACGGGAAGGCCGTTTTCCTTGCGCAGTTTCTGCACGGATACCAGATTGATCAGGCTTTCCACCTCGCGCTTGACGGCTGCAAGGCCGATGTACCCTTTCAGTTCCCGGCGCAGGTCATCCAGCGTTTCAGCGGGAGGCGGCTGTTCCTCCTCACGTTTGGAAGCGGCTGTTTCCGGCTGTGGAATGGCGGAAGCAGGGTTGGCCGTTCCGCCACTCCACAGATCATCGGCAATGCGGCGCAGGTTGCTCTGCGTCATCTGGCTGATCACGTCCATCTGCAGCTGAATGATCTCATCCTTGCGGTCCACGTGCGTCATTCCTCTCTGGCAAATGGCAGTCAGTTTTGCGACAGCGCAGAACGTGGGATGAACAGGCGGCATACGCGCCCCTCCAGGCCAATCTGCACATAGGCCCATTCATCGCCCATGAAAGCCAGCAGCGTCACCTTGTCGCCTGCCTGAAGCGAGGTCAGCGGCTCCTTGCCGTAGAGCGGATCGTCCGTGCCCTCGCAGTCGCTGGCCAAGGTAAGCGGCACCGAACAAAAGCCCAGCTTCGCCACGTTTTCCGCATCAGCCAGCGTGGTATTCTTGATATAGCCGATCCGCCCGCGCGAACCGTTGCCAATGGTGTAGCTGACCAGCACCCATCCGTTTTCCACGCCGTAGATAAGCACGGTTTCGTCCGTGTCTACCTGCGCGCCATCCACGCGATAGGTTTCTTCGCCCGGAGCGCAATACACCGGGAGCGTCTGCGCCTTTTCAAATGCGGCGTCACTCAGATTCGCCAGGTTGGGCGCCTGCTGAACCGCCTGCTGATAGGGCGACAGGGTGGGCGTGGGGCTGGGCGTCGGCGTCGGCGTTGGCGTGGGTGTGGGTGTGGGGGTCGGACTCGGCGTGGGCGTAGGTATGGGCGTGGGCGTAGGCGTCACAAATTCTTCCGGGGCCACACTTTCGCCCTGACGGTTGAGCACATAGCCGCTCAGCTCGCCGTTTTCGCCGTGCAGAGTAAAGGCGCTGTCGCTGCCGATATCAAGCGTGCCGTTGAGCACGCCGCTGGCAAGTACACCGTCGGTCACGGTGTAGTCAGTCACAGTGACGGTAAGCAGCTTGCCGTCCGCGGTAAACTGATAGTAAACCTCTCCATCGGTCCCCAAAGGCTTCCACAGGCCGTGGGTGAGCACGTCTACGGTAATGGCATCATTACCTGACAGCGGCATGGGCGTGGGCGTAACCACCGGCGCCAGGGAGAAGTTGGGGTCCAGCGTAGCCGGAGGCGCCGGCGTAACGGTGGCCAGCGGCGTGGCCGTCTGCTGCACTTGCGGCGTAGCGGCTGCAGCAGGCTGGGGCTCCTCTCCCGTCATAAGCGAGGAGGGCGTAAGCGCCAGCTCCGACCAGGGAATGTCCACCACGACGGCCTCATCCGCAAGCTGACCGGGGGCATAGAGCAGGCGAAACGCGGCAGACGCCACAAAATAGGATTTGGGCATCGGCACATCCGCCTCTGATGCGATTGGCGCAAGCCCTTCCTGTGTGCTTACACGGGCGTATACGGCGCTTTGAAGGGCTGCGTTCACCGTGCCGGCGTCTTCTTCAAACAGATCGTTCACCGTCACGCTTTGCTGCTTGTCCAGGTCTACCAGCAGATAGAAAAACTCCGTCGTAGCTTCCTGCGCATCGACGGGACGATTGCGCACCGTGGCTTCCACGGACAGAAGGCCCGGAAAATCCAGTGACACATTATAGCCGCCGCGGATTTCATCCAGCCCGCCATCGGCATAGGCGTCATCCTGCGCCATCTGCCCCCTGCGCTGCAGGGCCTGAATCGGTGCTGTGATCCGGTCCGTCAGGTATAGTTCCAGCCGGGGATCTTCGCAGCTGAACGTGGGATAATCCACCACAATCTGCTGGTGGCCCACCGTTTCCTCCACATGATTGCGCACGACCGTTACGCCCTGCGCGGTCATTTCGGCTTCCTGTGCCGATGCCGTGCCCAGCGCCATCACAAGCGCCAGCAGCAGCGCCGCAAACCGTTTCATCGACGGATACCTCCCTTTCAAAACTCGCCTTCCAACCGGATGGGATAGCACGACTGGGTGGAAAGCGCCACGTATTCGGACTGGCCGTCTCTTTCCAGCACAAACGAATGCGAAAGCGGCTGAGGATAGGTTGCTCCCGTCACCGCATGAACGGTGAACGTACCGCCTGGGCCGCTGATGACTTTTTCGGCCCATTCAATATCGCATTCGACCGGGCGTATGCTATCGTAAATGAAATCGTAATGCTGTTCCCCCGCTACAAACAGGCCATACTTGCCGGTTTGTGCGTCCTTGACCACCAGCGCGTCGCAATCCAGATAAGCGTCCACCTGCGGCGAGGTGGCCATCGGCGCGGACGTGTCCGGCAAAAGGTATATTTCGCCGGAAGCCATATAGGCTACCCCGCATGCCGAGGCTACCAGCTCGTCCATGCCGGGGGTTGCCAACCAGCGGCTCATAGTGCCATCCTGACCCAGCACATACAACAGATACCGCTGATCACTGTCGGCCGTGCTTCCGGTATCCACGTAGGCCGCGGTATACGGTCCTGTGAAGGGATATGAACGTGCAAACCACAGGGTGCTGAGCATCTGACCGGCGGCGCTGATGTAATTGGTGCTGCCGTCCTCGACCCCTTCAATGATGGACCAACCGTTATACATGGGATGCAGACGCAGCTCCCGTCCGTAGGTAGCCTCAAGATCATCCAGCCGAATCAGAGCAGACCCGTTGGCCGCTACCAGATAGGGCTCCTGATCCACATAAAAGCCACCGAATGCCTGAGGAAACATTCCGTCCTTCGACAGGCCATCAAAATAGCATAACAACCGCCCTTCGGAAGCGGTAAAAAGATAAAAATCATAGGTGCCATCCGGCCGCAGATTGCTGGTAAGCACATGGGTATCCGTAACGGCGCATATGTCCATCCGCACCGTTCCGCTTAACTTGCTGATGGCTGTGCGCGTGCTGTCCGCAATCTCCACGGCAGGCGCCGCGTCATATCCTTCCACGGGCTGGGGAGTGACCACCGCGGTAAACGGCTCTTCACTGGCAGAGGATACGATGCCGCTTTGACCCAGCCATTCCGTTAGGGGCTCGCGGAACACCCAGACGCCACCGGCCAGCACCACAAGCGCAACCAGAGCAATCAACGTGTTTCGCAGCATGTTCCGGCGATGTCTGCGTCTGCCCGGCGCGTCGCTTTCCTGCACCTGATAGCCCACGCCGTCCGCCGCAAGAACATCGCGCCGGGCGGTATCGGCCCAGGTGGCCTCGCGAGGACGGTAGACGTTGCTTTGCGGCTCCTGTTGCGGCCCTTCATTCCAGGGATGATCGTCATAACCGGAAAAATCCAGCTTGATGGGCGGCGCAAAGGCAGGCTCCGACCCGTCGCCCTCCGGCGCCGAGCCGTCCCTGCGATAGTAGGCAGAGAAATCAATCTGGGGCTCATTTCCTTCTGCGGCCGGCTCGTCAGCCGGTGCAGAAATGTCATTGGGCGTATAGCGTTCCTGCGCTTCTTTCGGGGATGCAAGCGGCTCGTTGGGCAAATAGGCTTCGCCCGCCGGCGCGGTTACAGAAGACTCGGAGGCGCTTTTCTTATCCAAGGCCTGTGCATTGGAAGGTTGCTCCTCGTTTTTGATTTCTTCATCCGAAAACGTCCGCGCCGCATAGAAATGCTGCGCCCGTTCGCTGCGCCGGACGCGGCTCCTTGTGCCGGAATGGTTGTCCGTCATTCTTACACCTCGTTACCTTCGGGATAAAAAGTTGTACCCAGCTTCATACAATAGCATTTTCTCCGCATTGCGTCAAGAATACACCCACATTGGGAATGTAAAAATGAACGCCCCGCCAAAACAGCCTGGCGGGGCCACGGAAAAACCGATCGTGTTCAGCGCTTGAGATAGCCGCTTTTTTCCCACAGAGCAATCCAATCCTGCAGACGATTGAGCAGATCTGCGTTGCAGTGGGTTTTCTGCATCATATCAATCAACTGTACCACGGCTTCCCCATTGGTGGTGGAGGCCAGCACCTTACGAATCGCGCGCAGGCCTTCCTTCTGCTCGTCGCTCAGCAGCATATCATCCTTTTTGGTGCCGCTGAGCTGCAAGTCAATCATGGGATAGACCGGATCGCTCGCCTGATGACGGCACAGGAACAGCTCCATATTCGCCGTTCCCTTGAATTCCTCAAAGATGATATCATCCACGCGCGAGCCGGTTTCCACCGCGATGGTAGCGATTACGGTCAGGCTTCCGGCGTCGCGGGTATTGCGTGCCGCGCCGAAAAAGCGCTTTGGGCGAACCAGTGCCGCAGGGGTGACAGTGTTGGTCATTGGACGCCCTCCCTGCACCAACGCCGCCTGATAGGCACGCGTCAGTTTGGTAAGGCTGTCCAGCAGAATCACCACATTCCGTCCATCCTCCACCAGCCGCTCGGCGCGTTCCAGCATCGTTTCGCTCACGCGGGTCTGCGTATCGGGCGCATCGGCGAAGGTGGAGGCGAATACTTCCGCATCCACCGATTCGCGGATTTCCGTCACTTCTTCCGGAGCAATGTCAATCAGCAGCATCAGCACTTCCGCGTCAGCATCATTGCGCTTGATGGCACGAGAGATGTCCCGAAGCATCAGCAGCCGCCCACTGTCCGGCGGCGCGACGATCATCGCGCGCTGTCCAAATCCGATGGGAGCAATCAGGTCCACGAGCCGAATGGCCATATCCTCGTGATCCTGCTCGTTTTCCAGCACAATGCGCCGGTTGGGATAGACCGGCACCAGCTGGTCAAAGGATAAACGGTCCGGGTTTTCTTCGGGCTCATGGCCGTTGAGGCGGTCCACGGTGAGCAAGGCGGCAAATTTATCGCTGTCACGCTGAGAGCGCGCCGTGCCCTCGACCAGATCACCCGTGCGCAGCCCGAAGCGGCGAATCTGCGCCATGGAAACGTAGATATCCTTTTTGCCCGGCAATAGCGTATGCCCACGCAAAAAGCCATATCCATCTGGCAGAATCTCCAGAATGCCGCTGGCCGGTTCGCTTTCCTGCACTTTCAACAGATCGGGAATCTGGCCTTCCTCAGCTTGGGCTGCAAATTGCGGGTCGCGCGCCATGCGGTACAGTGCGTCGTTATAGTGAACCTCCGAGGAAGGAGGCTGATAGCCGCGCTGCTGCTGATATCCATAGCTGCTGCCAGAGGACCGGTAGCCGCTTTGCTGATACCCACCACGCTGCTGATAGCCATTGTATCCCTGATCGCGCGCAGCATATTCTCCGCGGTTCTGATAGGATGTACGCTGCGGAGCCGCACGATATCCCAGGCGGTATCCATCCAGCTTGGGCACGTTTTCCTGGGGAGCCGGACGTGCAGTATACTCCCCTGTCTGCCGGTGCGGCTCCTGGGGTTCTGCCTGCCTCACGGGGGATGTGCGGGCGGGAGGGCCAAAGCGGTTGACCGTACCCGCAGCACGCTGCTGCCAAGCTGGCGTCTGCGCGGCATCGCGCGACGTGCTGCGCGCTTGCCATGCCTGCCGGTAGACCGGACGGAAGCCGCCCTGCTCCTGCGGGTTGTTCCAGGGACGAAAGCCCGAACTTCCGGGGGACACCGCGGTTACATCCGCCGAAAGAGGTGCTTCTTGCAGCTTCTCCTGCGTCTGGGCAGGGCTTGCGTCTTCTTTCGGCGCTTCCGGGGCAGGTTCGGGCTCCGGAGCCGGCTCATGCAGCGCTTGGGCCTGTTCCGGCGGAGACTGCTGAACAGCCGGCTCGTCGGGTAGCGCCTCCGACAGGCGCGCAACGATTCCGGATTTATCAATTCCAGCGCTCAATTTCACGCCATTTTCCTTCGCAAGCTTTCGCAGCTGAACAACCGTCATCGCTTGCAGCTGTGCGTTCTGCAATGTGAACCCTCCTTAAACTGTTAACGGAAACCTGGTCTACTCCGGCAGGCTGCCGGGGTCACGCTTTGCGCGCAATAACCACATCACGTTCCACCGCCTGTTCCACCCAGTGGGAAAAATCATCATACGGCGGCTCGCTCATGACCTCCAGCCCTGCCCTCTCCATATGCGTGGCAACCTCCGCACGGCGCAGTGTGTTGAGATTAAAGGCAAACGCCACCGCGCCTCCGGGCTTGAGCGCTCGGACGCACCCCGGCAAGACGCGCTCAACAAGCCGCGCCAGGGAGGACATCGCGCCGTTCTCCCGGGGTGCGTGCTGTACGCCATAGGGCAGGTCGCACACCGCCAAATGGCAGCTTTGTGGGCGAATCAACGCATCCAGTCCGCCCGCATCCCCATGGATCATCCGAACGGAAAGCGGGCTTGTGCGCATGATTTGCGCGTCCGGCGCAAGGGCGTATTCACTCCATCTGGCACTTTTGCCATCCGGCAGCGTCAGCGCACCCGACGCACGCCGATGCTTGATCCGATGCAGCTTCAGCGACCGCTCCAGATAGCTTTCCGCCTCCCGGATAGCCTTTGCATCGGTATCGACGCCGACCGCATCACAGTTCTCACACAGAGCGCACATCAGCGTCGTGCCCTTTCCACACATGGGGTCCAGTATGCGCAAAGGTCCCGGCTCATGTGCAAAAGCAGACGCAGCCCTGGCGCAGTGCAGCATCAGGTAGGTGAAGTCCGCATTGGTTTTGCCTTTGTATTTGAGCACATGGGGCAGATCCTCCGGCAGCCAGCCGGAGCACGCGCGTAAAACGGGTTGTAAAGCGCCGTCGTCCCGTAGCTGGGCAGCCAAACAGATGGCCGAATGTCTTGAAATCGCCGCCCATGCCGCCTCGTTCAGCTCCTGCGCTTCAAACACTAAAAAAGGCTCGTTCGCCAGATACGCCATCCTTGGCCGGTCACAGGTTACATGCCAAGCATCAAGGATGCATTCCAGTTCGATCAATGCCAGCTTTTGCAGGGATTGGCGATAACGAACATTAGGATGCGGCTTCAAAAGCATCGCGTAGCGCACAAGAACCTCTTTTCACTCAGGCGGATTTGGACAGCTTAGATAGACCTGATTGACCATCAGTTTATCGTATTATATCACAGGCCGCAACGATTTGCAATCTTTTTCCTAAAAAGGCCGACTACTTTGCGCATTGAAAATCCCCGCATGCCGTAACATGCGGGGAAACGTGTCCGGTTATTACTCGTTGGTTTCGTTCTGAGCGGCCTCGGCTTCCAGCGCCTTGCCCACAGCCTCGATGTCCACGGGCACAGCCTCTGCGCCGTCATCCTCGTAAGCGGGCTGGGGCGCTTCCTCCACGGGGGCGGGTTCGGGCTCCATCAGCGCACGGATGCTCAGGCTGATGCGCTTGGCTTCGGGATCGATGCTCAGCACCTTCACATTGACCACATCGCCCACGTTGACCGCATCCTCCACCTTGTTGATGCGGGTGGGAGCGCACTGGCTGATGTGCACCAGGCCGTCAATGCCCGGCTCAAGCTCCACGAAAGCACCGAACGTGGTGATGCGGACCACCTTGCCCGTGACCACAGCGCCGGCCGGATACTTTTCAGGAGCCATATCCCAAGGCTTGGGCTGAAGCTGCTTCAGGCCAAGCTGGATCCGCTCGCGCTCCGGGTCCAGGCTGAGAATCTTGACATCCACTTCCTGATCGGGAGAAACAATCTCGGAAGGATGCCTGACGTGAGCCCAACTCAGGTCGGTTACATGGATCAGGCCATCCACGCCGCCCAGATCCACAAACGCCCCGAAGTCGGTCAGGCGGCGCACGATGCCGTGCACGACCTCGCCCTCCTTCAGGCGGGCCCAGGCTTCGGCCTTCTTCGCGGCCGCTTCCTCGCGCACCACGGCGCGGCGGCTGGCCACAATACGGCGCTTCTGCTCGTCCATCTCAATGATTTTGAGCTTGAGGGTTTGGCCCACGAAGTCGCCGATCTTCTCAACGTAGCGGTTGGAGAGCTGCGACGCAGGCACGAACGCGCGAATGCCGTTGACCGTGCAGATCAGGCCGCCCTTGACGACCTCCTTGCCCACACCCTCGACATACTCGTTGTTTTCGTGCTTTTGGACAAGCTCCGCGAAGGCCTTGCGGTTCAAGATGTTGCGCTGCGACAGCAAAACGTTGCCTTCGCCGTCGTTTACCTTGACGACCTCCACTTCGATTTCGTCGCCCAGTTTGACATCCTCCGTCACCAGGTCTTCGCGCTTGATCAGCCCGTCGCTCTTGAAACCAATGTTGACACAGACTTCGTCGTCGGTGAGCTGCACCACGGTGCCCTTCACGGTTTGCCCGGGCCTGATCTTGACCAGAGTCGCTTCCACATCAGCCATAAAGCTGTCCTTTTCCGCCTCCTCGGTGGAAACCTGCCGGTCCAATTGTTCCTTGTCAGTCATGCGTGTGACAACCTCCTTAAGTGACCAATCCGGCGTGCTCGCGCCGGCGGTAATTCCAATGGATTCCAAATGGATATTCGCAAAGCCCGGCGGTATATCCGCCGCACGCTCTACCAAAAGGGTACGCCCGCAAATGCGCTTGCATGTTTCATACAGCTTGCGGGTATTGGCGCTGCCCAGGCCGCCCACCACAAGCATGGCGTCCACCTTCGCAGCCAGCTCGCGCGCTTCATTCTGCCGAAGGGCCGTGGCGGTGCAGATGGTGTCCTGCACGGTGAGATTTGTTACCCGGCTGTGAAGGACAGGCAGGATTTCCTCCCACCGCTCGTGGGGAAACGTGGTCTGTGAAACGGCCAGCGCGCGATCCATTTGCGGCAGCGCGGCCGCCTCTTCGGGGTCGTGAACGGTGTAGACCGTTCCGCGCCCATATCCGATGGTGCCGATCACTTCGGGATGATCTCTCTGTCCCACCAGGATCACCGGCAGACCGCCGGAACTGTAGCGCGCCACCACATCATGCAGGCGGGCGACAAACGGACAAGTGAGATCAATCACCTCGTCCGCCATACAACGAAGGGCTTCGGTGATTCCCGGAGCCACGCCATGGCTACGGATGAGCACCACTTTGCCGCGCGCCTGTTCCACTTTGTGGATGACCGATATGCCCATGGCGTTCAGACGCCGGATGACCTCCGGGTTGTGGGCCAGCTCACCGAAGGAAACGATGGGCTTTCCTTCCTGCGCAGCCTTGACCGCCCCATCCACCGCACGTTTGACTCCCATGCAGAAGCCCGCGTGGCGCGCCACCGAAACCGGCATAAAACCGTCCTCCTAAGCATATCATGATGGCTATTCGCCGTCCGGCGTGAATTATCCTTCTTTTTATAAAGAATTAATAATTGACAATTCTTTCGTACCGGCGGCTTGAGAAGGAAACCGCTCGCAGTGCGAAAAGCCTTGCATCCACTGGCTTTCAGCCATCATTTTCCTTTTGGCGGCACATAAGAAAAACTGGTATGCTGTCTGCCGCTGGGCAATATCCATAAAAAATTTCAACTTATTTACATCTTCACGGCCGCATCTTCCTGTTCGAGTGCCAGATAAACTTCCTGAATGCGCTCCAGAACCTCCTGGCACGCCTCCCGGTTGATACCGCGCGCGGCAATATCCTTGACGCTAAACGGCTCCCCATAATAGACATGCGTGCGCCTGAACAGCCCCGGCCTGCCTGCGATGTACGCGGGGAGAAGCCTTGCGCCGCTGCGCAGGGCAATCATGGCAATTCCGCTTTCCATGTGTTCCATCACGCCTTCCTTGTGACGGGTGCCCTCCGGAAATACGCCCAGCGGATGACCTTCGCGCAGCGTTTTCAGGCAGGCGCGCAACGCCGCCATATCCATATTGTGACGGTCCACATCGATCATCAGCAGCTTTTGGAACAACCAGCGTAAAAGAGGGTTTTTCACCAGCTCCTTTTTCCCTAAAAAGCGGATCTGGTACCGATAGCACTTCCAGGCCACAAGCAGAGGGTCCATCAGCGAGTTATGGTTGGAAATGAGAATATAGGGAGCATCCAGCTGGGCACGTTCCAAATGGTGATAGGTTACAGGCGACAGACAGGTTAGCAGAAAAGCGGCTACCCCCCGCGCCGCCCTGTACATGGGCGTGAGGTGCTCTTCGGCGTGCAGGGTACTCCCCTGCCGGATCGCCACGCGCCGCAGCACGTCTTCCACCACCTGCTCGCGCGTCATGTCCGAGCTGTCGATCACCTGCGCATCCTCCGCGGGCCGGAGGGGATCGGTTTCACGCGTGGTGTCACGCTCATCGCGGCTTCGCACGTCCGCGAGCACCTGCTCGTAGGTGGAGGGGTCTCCCTTGGCCTTCAGTTCCTCAAACCTACGGCGCGCCCGCACCTCGGCCGAGGCAGTCAGATAAATTTTCAGGGTGGCATTGGGAAGTACGCGGGTTCCGATGTCGCGGCCATCAAGCAGCATGCTTTGACGCTGCGCCAGCTCCTGCTGGCGGGCGACCATGGCCCGGCGCACCTGCGGCACGGTGGAAACCACGCTTGCGGCCATGCTGATTTCCGGCGTGCGGATGCAGTCCGTCACATCCGTCCCGCCAATGAGCGTGCGTTGCGTGCCATTTTCGAAACGGACCTCCGGCATCGTACGCTCGGCAAGCGCTGCCAGCGCCTGGGCGTTGTTCGTATCGATGCCTTCCTTCAATGCCTGCCACGCGAAAGCACGATACATCGCTCCCGTATCCAGATGCGCAATGCCCAACCGTCTGGCAACCTCGTCGGCCACGCTGCTTTTGCCCGCACCCACAGGGCCGTCCATCGCAATGGTCAGAACCATGTTTCCATCCCCTTTTTTGCTCATCGGTCAAATGGCCCGATGCCCCAGACCGATACATACCTCATCCAGATGTCCCAGGCCGATATTAAAAAACACGGCCACCGCCACATGCTCTCCGGAGCGGGCAATGCCGATTTTTCCGCCCACACTCATACCCAGTGCTTTGGGGGTGACCTGATTGAGCGCCTCGCGCGCAGCGCCGGCCACGCCGCCCTCTTCCAGGTGGGAATCGCCAATCACCTGCTCGCGCTTGGCGGCAACCACCGCGCGTTCCACAATCCGCACAATCCCCGTCAGAAAATCGCCGCCAAAATCCGCAGCGGCGCCGATAACCCCCTGCTGGCGCAGGGTCTGCCGCCAGCGCTGTTCCTCATCACGGCTTTGCGTCATGCTCAGCTCAATCGCAGCCCTGGCCACGTCGCGGCTTCCCGCAGTGGTTTGATAATCCATAGCGGCTGTGCCCTCCTTCGCCCTGTCATATGGAACATTATAGCATGCACGGCGCTTCTTGCATAGGGCCATGCGCGCCTTTGAGGCGGCGGCATGAAAAAGAGCCTTCTCCATAAGGCAGAAAGCTCACTTGAGAACCCAAAGTGCCGCTGTACCCGTTTTTTCACCCGCTATGTTAAGCAGGCCGGTGCCCTGTCGACGACTTCTGCCGTCCCCTGGCGTTCACAAGAACGGGGGCATGACATCCGACGCCAAACCCGGGCTCCGTTTTATGAAATGTGGGTAAAAACAGGGCCCTGGCGCACACTTCAGGAAGCTCTGGAATCATTATAGTGAGAGCCCGGTGCAATGTCAAGAGCGTGCGGCAGGGAATTTGTCCAGAATCTCCTTGCCCTATGGCTGCGAACCGCCCAGAAGCTTGTCCACCAGCCGGATAGCGTGCGCCAGTCGCTGTGAATAGTCCCCGCTGACCACCACCATCTTGTCTTTAAAACCATGCGCCACGTACATGTCCCACAGGCGGTCGTTGAGCATCCTGCGCCGGTCCTCGTCGCCATTGAGACGCTGGCCGTCGGGCACCCAGCGCACATCCGGCGTCAGATAGATCAGCAGGTCGTAGCGGTCCGGGTCGATGTACTTTTCCACAAGCTCGTTGGAATGCCCCATGTAAAGCTCGCTGAAATAGTCTGTATAGGTGGCGTCGGTGTCAAAGAAGCAAACCTTGTTGGCCGTGCGGAGCGCCTGATAGTCCTGCTCGTACTGGATATGCGCGATGCGGCTGAAATCCATGTCGGTATAGATGGTTTCATCGTTGCCCAAAAAGTCGCGCGCATAGTAGCGCCCTACTTCCTCTGACCAGGAAGTATTGTACAGCTTGGCCAGGCACTTGGTCAGCGTGGTCTTTCCGCAGCTTTCCGTGCCGGCGATGAGCACCTTTTTGGCAAAGAAGGGACGCGCAGCGCCCAGAATATAATCCCAGTTGCCCAGGATATCGCTGCGGATATCCGTTGCGGAGATGGGATAGCGCGTGCGGGCAGGGTCAAACAGCACGACCTTTGATTCGGGGAAATACCTGGCCAGCGTTTCGCCGTATTCCATATCGCCTACGAAAAAAGCGTCGATGGTCTCCCCCACCACCTCGCGCATGCGCCGGCTCCACAGTTCCCATCCCTGTGGATAGACAGGAATATCCGTCTCGTCCAATACCCGTACACCAATATGGGTAATGTCCTGAATCTGCTGGGAAATCCACTGCTTGCGCAGGCGGTAGGAGATTTCGGGAATGCCGTCCCGGCGGCAGATCTCGCGGGTCTGGTCGGCGTTGTCGGAGATGACCACCAGCAGCTTTTCGCAGCGGGTGGATGCCTCGATCATCTGGTACAGATGGCCGCGGTGCGGCGGAAGAAATCGACCGAAGTAAACGCCCGTCCGGTACATGGGTCTTCCTCCCTTGGCGGTTTGTGATAGTACATTCTACGCCTTCTGGCTTTTTCCTGCCTGTCCAGAGCAGACGGAATATGGTATAAAAAAGTGTGCTTATTCCACCTGTGGCGAGAAAAAGGACAGGATGCGCGTATGGCGAGACTGAGTGTACTGATTCTTGCGGCCATTGTGGCCACACTGCTGCTGGCCGCAGATTTTCACGACCTTTTCGCGTTGCCATCACTCCGCCAGTTATGGCCGTGCCTGGGGGACGTGTGCGGATGGCTGACGAAGCCGATCCCGATGGCGCTGGTTAGGCTGGGCGCCTCGCTGGCGCTTCCAAGGGACGGCGCACGGCTGCCGGTGGTGGTCAATCTGGCGGCGGCAGCGGCGGCCTACCTGTGGCTTTTGACGGGCCTTGCACGACGCCATGCTGCGAAAGCCGAAGCCTGAACCCGCACAAAAAAAGCGCCTTCCGAGCGGTCTTTGCCGTTCGAAAGGCGCTTCCCTTAGGCATGTTTTGCCTTTTTTCCCCTGCCCAGATAGGCTTCCTGGATGCTCTTGCTGCTCAGCAGCTCCTCGCCCGTACCGGAGAGCGTCATCATGCCGGTTTCCAGCACGTAGCCGTAGTGCGCCGCGTGCAGCGCCGCGTTGGCGTTCTGCTCGATCAGCAAAATGGTGATGCCATCCGCACTCAGGCGGCTGATGATTCCAAAGATATCCTTGACCACCAGCGGCGCCAGGCCCAGCGAAGGCTCATCCATCATAATCAGCCGGGGACGGGTCATCATGGCACGCCCCACGGCCAGCATCTGCTGCTCGCCGCCGGAAAGCGTGCCCGCCAGCTGCCAGCTGCGCTCCTCAAGGCGCGGAAAGAGCTTGTAGATGTACTCGATGTCCTTTTGAATCTGCGCGGTGTCCTTGCGCAGATACGCGCCGATCTTGAGGTTTTCAAGCACCGTGAGGTTGGCGAACACACGGCGTCCCTCCGGCACCAGCGCGATGCCGCGCTCCACCACCTTTTGCGTGTCCATGCCGGTGATGTTCTCGCCGTTGTAGGTGATGGTACCGCTCTTGACCGGCACGATGCCGGTGATAGCGCGGAGCGTGGTGGATTTGCCGGCGCCGTTCGCGCCGATCAAAGTGACGATCTGGCCCTCGTCTACGCTGAAGGAAATGCCCTTGAGCGCCTCGATACCGCCGTAGCTGACCACCAGGTCCTTCACTTCCAGCAGACTCATTCCTCATCCACCCCCAAATAGGCCGCAATCACGGCGGGATCGTCCTGCACCTGCTGCGGCGTGCCCTCGGAAATCAGCTTGCCGAAATCCAGTACATAGATGCGGTCGGAAATGTCCATCACAAGGTTCATGTGATGCTCGATCAGGAACACGGTGAGCTTGAAGTCCTCTTTGATCTTGCGGATGAAGTCGCTCAGTTCGTCGGTTTCCTGCGGGTTCATGCCGGCGGCGGGTTCATCCAGCAAAAGCAGCCGCGGCTCGGTTGCCAGCGCTCGCGCAATTTCCAGGTAGCGCTGCTTGCCGTAGGGCAAGGAGGACGCCTTCTCCTGCGCCACGTCGCCCAATCCCAGCATATCCAGCAGATCCAGCGATTCCTGGCGGATACGCCGCTCCTCCTGCTGGTTCACATGCAGCATGGAGGCAAACAGCCCCGCCTTCAGCCGCATATGCCGCGCCACCAGCACGTTTTCCAGCACGGACATGTTCTTGAACAGACGGATGTTCTGGAAGGTGCGTGCCACGCCCATCTCGGTGATTTTATCAGGCGTGTTGGAGACGAGGCGGTTGTACTCGCCGATGTGCGTGCCGGCGTAGAGCTTGCGCATTTTGCCGGTGGGATGACCCTGCGCAATGATCTTGCCGCGCAGCTTGACGCAGCCGTTGGTGGGCGCGTACACGCCGGTGATGACATTGAACGCGGTGGTCTTGCCCGCGCCGTTGGGACCGATCAGCGCGACGGTCTCGCCCTGATCCACGTGCATGGAAAAACTGTCCACGGCCACCACGCCGCCGAACTGCATGGTCACATTTTCGAGTTCAAGGACGGTTTCGACGATGTTCATTTCCCCGCCCCCTTTCCGGCGGCTTTTGCCGCAGTTTTTTTACGGAAAAGATCCGGCAGCTCCCGAGAGCCCATGATGCCCTGGCGGAAGAAGAGAACCACCACCATGATAATCAGCGAAAATACCACCAGACGGAAGCCGTTGCGCAGCAGCGGCACCTCCCACTCGCCGATCATCTGCTTCTGGTCCAGGAAACGCAGCCACCATTCCGAGCAGGCCACAAACAGGAACGAGCCAATGCAGCTGCCTGTGACCGAACCGATGCCGCCGATAACCACAATGAGCAAAATCTCATACGTCATGGCCGAGGTAAAGCTCTTGGCCTGCACGCTGTTCTGGTACATCGCCAGCATCGCGCCGCCCACGCCCGCGAAAAAGCTGCTCAGACAGAAGGCGAACTGCTTGTGCCGCGCCAGGTTGATGCCCATGGCCTCGGCGGCCACCTCGTCGTCGCGAATGGCCATGAAGGCCCGGCCGTAACTGGAGTGAATCAGCGCCACAATCAGGGCAATGCACACGCCCGCGATCAGGAACGGCACCAGGGTGGACAGGTACAGCGTCACCTCTCCCTCCGCGTTTTTGATGTTGAAATCATTGAACGTGGGAAACAGGCGCAGCATGTTGGAGCCGTTGGTGATCGCGCCCAGTTTATCCCACTGGAAGATGGAGCGAATGATCTCCGCAAAGCCCAGCGTGGCGATCGCCAGATAGTCGCTCTTGAGCCGAAGCACCGGCAGGCCGATCAAAAAGGCGAAAATCGCCGCCACGATGCCCGCCAGAATGAGCGCCGGAATCACCGGCATGGCAAACTGAATCAGGCCGCCGTCATAGTACTGATACACGGCCGCGCGCTGCGCCACAGGAATGGTCAGAATGCCATAGGTGTAGGCCCCGATGAGCATGAAGCCCGCCTGGCCCAGCGAAAACAGACCGGTAAAGCCGTTGAGCAGGTTCATCGACACCGCGACCAGCGCGTAGGTCGCGCCTTTCTTCAGCACCGTAAAGAGCATGGAGGTAGGAGGCAGAATCTGCTCCAGTACAAACACCAGCGCATAGATCAGAACCAGGATCACGGCGGTCAGAATCACGCCGCTGTCCGGCCTTTTGATACGGGAAACGCTCTGTACATTGGTCATGATGCTCACCTCACACCTTGTCGGTCGTCTTTTCGCCAAACAAACCTGTCGGCTTGACGATCAGAATCACGATGAGCAGCGCGAAGGTAAACGCGTCGGAGAAGGTGGTCAGCCCCAGCATCTGCTTGCTCAGGCCGGCCTTGATGAGAATGACGTCCAGGCCTTTGATGATGTTTTCGCAGATACCGATGATGAACGCGCCCACCACGGCCCCCGGCACGCTGCCGATGCCGCCGAATACCGCAGCCACAAAGGCCTTCAGGCCCGGCATGGCGCCGGAGGTCTGAATCACGGTGGTATAGTTGGTAAAGTAGAGCAGCGACCCCACGCCCGCCAGGAACGATCCGATTACAAAAGTGACGGAAATCACGCGGTTGATCTTGATACCCATGAGCTGGCTGGTTTCAAAATCCTTCGACACGGCGCGCATGGCCATGCCGATCTTGGTGTGGTTAATGAGCATGACCAGCGCGATAACCAGCACCAGCGTGAGCACCGGGGTGATGATGGTGACCATCTTGGTGGTCGCCGTGCCGATGGTCACGGATTCGGAGATGAAGGGGATGCTGGGATAGTATTGATTGAGGCCGCCGGTGATGTAGAGAACCAGGTTCTGCAGCGTATAGCTGACGCCGATGGCAGAAATCATGATGCTCATGCGCGGAGCGGAGCGCAGGGGCTTGTAGGCGACGCGCTCGATCAGGAAGCCGATAAATGCGGTAAGGACCAGCACAAGCGGAATCGACACATACAGCGGGAGCCCGCTGGCAGAGATATAGACCATCAGAATGCCCGCTACCATGAATACGTCGCCATGAGCGAAGTTGATCAGGCGCAGGATGCCGTACACCATCGTGTAGCCGATAGCGATCAGGGCGTACTGCCCGCCGACGCTCACGCCGGAGAGCAGATAGGGCAAAACCGTGCTCATCATGGAAAACGAGCCCCCTTCTGGCAGTTTACGAAATTCGCGGCGGGGGGCATCGGGCCCCCGCCGCGAAAACGGACTTTCTTGGTCGGGCTGGGAACGGGAAGGATTATTCCACCGTCTGCACCGTCACGAAATCCCAGGCGCCGGTTTCGGTGTTGGCGGTCTTGATGTAGGCGGAGTCACGGGCCGCGTCGCCGATCTCGTCGAAGGCGATATGGCCGGACACGCCGTCATACGTCACATCCCACAGCGCCTCGTTAACGGCCTTGCTGTCGGTGCTGCCGGCAGCCTTGAGGGCCTCCAGAGCTACGAAGTAGGCGTCATAGCCCATGACGGACACAGCTGCGATCATGTCGTTGCCGCCGTTGTTGGTCAGGGCTTCGCTGTTGGAATTGAGCCAGGCCTTGAAGCCCTCGTCAAACTCGGGAGAGCCGCCCTCCTGATAGAAGGTGCTGATGTAGAGCTTGACATTGGTACCCTTGGCCGCCTCGACCACCACGTTGGAGTCCAGTGTGTCGCCGCCCATGATGGGATAGGTCACGTTCTGGCCCGCAGCCTGGTTGATGATCTGGGTGGAGTAGGCGATGGACACCGGGCAGAAGAACACTTCCGCGCCGATGGCGGTCGCGTTGGAAAGGTAAGAGGTAAAGTCGCTGTTGCCGGTGGGGAAGGTATCGGAGATCACCGTGCCGCCCAGCGCCTCAAACGCCTGCTGGAAGTAATGGCACAGGCCCACGTCGTAGTCGTTGCCCAGTTCGGCCAGGCAGTAGGCGGTCTTGGCGCCCAGCTCGCTGTAAGCGTAGTTGGCCAGCACCGTGCCCTGGAAGGGGTCCAGGAAGCAGATGCGGAAGTAGTGGGTGTTGCCGGCCGTCACCTGCGGGTTGGTGCAGGTCACGCCGATGGCGGGGATGCCCGCATCCGCGAAGTACTGCGAGCCCGCGATGGACACGCCGGAGCCATAGGAACCCAGCACCACGCTCACGCCCTCGCTGACCAGCTGCTGCGCAGCGGAAGGCGCCTTGTCGGCGGAAGAGCCGTTATCGGCATAGACGAGCTCGACGGTGTAGGTCTCTCCCCCGATCTCAACGGTGGGCTGCACGCTGTTGGCGTACTGCATGCCCAGCATTTCCTGCTTGCCGCCCGCGCCGCTGTCGCCGGAGGCGGGCTCAAACACGCCGATCTTGACGACGTTTTCGCCCAGAGCGAACGCCGGAATCATCATCAGAACCGCCAGTAGGATGGCTACGATCTTTTTCATACGTTGATCCCTCCTGATATCAGTGATTGGGGTTGCAAGCATTATATAACTTTACCGCAACAAAGTGCAACCCTAACGCATGAGAAGTGCACAAGAAAAACATGACACCCTTGTTATCTATTTTTTGTAACAATCGGGAAACACGGAAAATACAGTGCCCGAAATCCTGAAAAAACAACGTCTCTGTTGCTATTTGGCTTTTTTTGAAATTGCGCCGCACATTTTGGCACTTGACTTGCCGGCCGTTTGAGGTATACAATGCATCCCATACAAGGCGTCGATGGAGTGACGTGGCCGCGTATGCTCCGCTTAAGAGAGCCTCCGGGTGGTGCGAGGGGGTGCGGAAAGGCGGTGGATTCCGCTCCGGAGCCGTCCGGCTGAACCATGCAAGTAGGCCGGGCCGGGTCAGATCCGTTACCATTCTGTGAGCAATGCTGGTTGCTCATGAGGCCGGAAGCTGCTTTCGGCGAAGCAGAGGTGGTACCGCGCGACGACGCGCCCTTTGTTTTCCTCCATCGGGGCGGAAATGAGGGGCGTTTTCTGCTTTTCTTAACGCTTCAACCGGGCCAAGCCCGTTTGAAAATCATTGGAAACCATTGTAGGGAGGTAGTTTTTATGAAGAAACTCGTTTCCATTCTGATGGCGGCAGTGCTGCTGCTCTGCGCCGTGCCGGTCCTGGCCGAGGGACAGACTTATACCGTGGGCGTGTGCCAGCTGGTCACCCACGACGCGCTGGACGCCGCCACCCAGGGCTTTATCGACGCGCTGACCGAGGAGCTGGGCGACGCGGTCACCTTTGATGTGCAGAACGCCGCAGGTGATTCCAACACCTGCTCCACTATCGTCAATTCCTTTGTGGCCGCTGATGTGGACCTGATTCTGGCCAACGCCACCGCTGCGCTGCAGGCGGCCGTGGCCGCGACGGCGGACATTCCCATCCTGGGGACCTCCGTCACCGAATATGGCGTAGCGCTGGACATTGACGACTTTACCGGCACCGTGGGAGGCAATGTCTCCGGCACCTCCGACCTGGCCCCACTGGACCAGCAGGCCGCCATGGTGCAAACCCTGTTCCCCGACGCCAAGAACGTGGGCCTGCTCTACTGTTCGGCCGAAGCCAACAGCCAGTACCAGGTGGATACCGTAAAGGGATACCTGGAGGAAATGGGCTATACCTGCACCCTCTACCCCTTTGCCGACAGCAATGATGCCGCTGCGGTGACGCAGACCGCCGCCGATGCCAGCGATGTGATCTACGTGCCCACCGACAACACCGTGGCCGCCAACACCGGCATTGTGGATAATATCTGCCAGCCCGCCGGCGTACCTGTGATCGCCGGCGAGGAAGGCATCTGCAAGGGTTGCGGCGTGGCCACCCTGTCCATCAGTTACTATGATCTGGGCGTGACCACCGGCAAGATGGCTGCTCAGATTCTCACGGGTGAAGCGGACATCTCCACCATGCCCATCGCCTATGCCGAAAACTTTACCCCCAAGTTCAACACCGTCATTGGCGAGGCGCTGGGGATCGCCATGCCGGAGGGATATACGCCTGTTGAGTAAGCGCCGCAGCGCTTGAAAAAAACGGCGGGAAAAGGCAAGCCTTTTCCCCCGTTTTTGCGGTTTTTTTGAAAACACCGGCGGCGGGGCGTCCCGCTGCGGAATTGGGGGAAAATACATTGTCGAGTTTTCTCAACGCGCTGCCCGGCGCCATCTCCCAGGGGCTGGTCTGGGGCATTATGGCCATTGGGCTCTATATTACCTATAAGCTGCTGGACATTGCCGACCTGACGGTGGACGGTTCCTTCTGCACGGGGGGCGCCGTGGGCGTAGTGCTGATTACAAGCGGCTGCAACGTGTGGGTATCGCTGCTGGCCGCCATCCTGGCCGGCATGCTCGCCGGACTGGTCACGGGGCTTTTGCACACGGCGTGCGGCATCCCGGCCATCCTCTCGGGCATTCTGACGCAGCTGGGTCTGTGGTCGGTCAACCTGGCCATCATGGGCATGAAGGCCAATCAGTCGCTGAACGTCAACAAATATGATCTGCTGGTGTCGCTTCGCTATCTGCAGGATGTGACCAAGGGGACGCGCGGCTTTTGGCAGCACCCCATCTTTGTGGCAGGGCTGTTCACGTTGGTGATCATCGCCGTGCTGTACTGGTTTTTTGGGACGGAGCTGGGCTGCTCGCTGCGCGCGACGGGTGCGAATGCCAACATGGCCCGCGCCCAGGGCATCAACACGAACTTGAATAAGGTGCTGGGGCTGATGATCTCCAACGGGCTGGTGGCGCTGTCCGGCGCGCTGCTTTCGCAGTACCAGAGCTTTGCGGACATCAATATGGGACGCGGCGCCATCGTCATTGGCCTGGCCGCCGTGATTATCGGAGAGGTCATCTTTGGAAAGATCTTTCGCAACTTTGCCCTGAAGCTCCTGGCCGTGGCCATCGGCTCGATCATCTACTATGTGGTCATTCAGGCAGTGGTCAGCCTCAGCGGCATCAATTCCAACTATCTGAAGCTGCTTTCCGCCATGATCGTGGCGCTGTTCCTGGCCGTGCCCTATTGGAAGGCACGCTATCTGGACCGGCCCGTCAGCAAGGGAGGCGCGAACCATGCTTGAAATCATCAACCTGCGCAAGACCTTCAATCCCGGTACCGTCAACGAGAAAACCGCGCTGGACGGCGTTTCCCTCACTCTGAAAGACGGGGACTTCGTCAGCGTGATCGGCGGAAACGGCGCGGGCAAATCCACGCTGCTCAACGCCGTCGCGGGTACCTGGCTGGTGGATTCGGGCACCATTTCCATCGACGGGGTGAACGTCACCCGTCTGCCGGAGCATAAGCGTGCCCAGTTCATTGGACGCGTGTTTCAAGACCCCATGATGGGCACCGCCGCCACCATGCAGATCGAGGAAAATCTGGCCCTGGCTCTGCGGCGCGGCAAGCGCCGCACGCTGCGTGCCGGAATCACAGCCGCCGAGCGCGATCAGTACCGTGAACTGCTGAAGATCCTAGGCCTGGGACTTGAGGACCGGCTGACCACCAAGGTGGGCCTGCTTTCCGGCGGCCAGCGACAGGCGTTGACGCTGCTCATGGCCACGCTGCAAAAGCCAAAGCTTCTGCTTCTGGACGAGCATACCGCGGCCCTGGACCCCAAGACCGCTGCCAAGGTGCTGGAAACCACGGAGCGTATCATCCAACGCGACCACCTGACCACGCTGATGATCACCCATAACATGCGCGACGCCATCGCCCACGGAAATCGGCTCATCATGATGTACGACGGACGCATTGTGGTGGACGTAAGCGGAGAGGAAAAACAGCGCCTGACGGTGGAGGACCTGCTGGCCCTGTTTGAGAAAGCCAGCGGACAGGCACTTGCCAGTGACCGGATGCTGCTGGGCTGACAAGATGCATAATGAAACGGCCGCCCTTCCTGGAAAATGGAAGGGGGCCGTTTTTCTATGAGGATTCATTTTTTCCGCGAGGGTACCCTTGAGAGCAGCAGCATGCCGCACAGCATTGCTGCGGGAAAGACCATCCCCACAGCCAGTCCGGCAGTAAGCCTGCCGCCCGCCGCCCCCCGCAACAAATCCGATCACGGTCGGTCCGCCCGCGCACCCAAGGTCACCCACCAGCGCCATCAGTGCGAACATCGCCGTCCCGCCTCCCGGAATCGCAGGCACCGCCGTACTGAATGTGCCGGGCCAGAAGATGCCTACCGAAAACCCGCAAAGTGCACAGCCCACCAGCGCGAGCACGGGAGAGCCGCTCCATGACGCTATGGCGTAACAGACGATGCACATTACGGCGCTGGCCGTCATTGCTGCGCGCAACGGCAAGCGTTCGCTGAATTTTCCGTAAAGCGCGCGCGAGGTGCCCATCAAAAGCGCAAAGCCGCAGGGGCCGGCCAAATCGCCGATCGTTTTGCTCACCCCGAGAGCGGATTCCGCAAAGACGGACGCCCACTGGCTCATGCCCTGCTCCGCCGCTCCGGCGCAGACCATCATCAGCAGAAGCAGCCAGAACAGCTTTTGCCCAAACAGACTGCGGACGGAGAGCTGACGCTGGGGGTCCACCACGCGGCGGATGGGGACCCGGGAAAAATAGAGCGCATTGACCAGCGGCAAAGCCGCTCACAGGCAGGCCAGGGTCCGCCAGCGTTCGATGCCGGCCAACTGAAAAAACACGGTGGACAACAGGTGGAGCAGGCTCATGGCCGCTTCTTTTTTCTCCGTTGGGCAAGCCTCGACAATGGGGCTGACCAGCACCTCGATGAGCCCGCCGCCCATGGCATAGAGCGTCACCGTCAGCATAAGCCCTGCATAGGCGTTGCCAAGCAGCTGCGGGAGCACGGCAAGGGATGCCAGCCCCGCCGCCGAAAACAGGTGCGCCGCCACCACACATGGACGGTAGCCGATCCTATCCACCACCTTGACCGACAGAAAGTCCACCAGCAGCTGGATAGAAAAGTTCAGCGTGGTCAGCAGCGTGATCTGCTCCAGGGTCAGCCCCATCTGAGAACGGAACGTAAGGAACAAAAGCGGTGCGAAGTTGTTGACCACGGCCTGGGTTATATAGCCCAGATAACTCGCCAGAATGGTATGGGTATAGCTTGTCCGAATGGAACGCCGCATGAGCCGCTCTCCCCCACAGCCGCCTTACTCTGTGCGTCCGTCGCGATGCTGCAGGACTGCCCCTACAAATTCCCGGAACAGCGGATGAGGACGGTTGGGACGGCTCTTGAGCTCCGGATGGAACTGAACCGCCACAAAGAAGGGGTGCGTGGGAATCTCGACAATCTCCACCAGATTGCGGTCGGGGTTGCGGCCCGCGACGATCATCCCGCCCGCCGTAAAGCGGTCCAGATAGGCGTTGTTGAACTCATAACGGTGGCGGTGCCGCTCCCAGATCTCACTGGTTCCATAGGCCCTCTCGCTGATCGTACCGGGGGTAAGCAGGCAGCGGTATTTGCCCAGGCGCATGGTGCCGCCCAGGTTGCCCAGATCCTGATCCTCCATCAGGTCGATCACGGGATAGGTGGTGTGCGGGTCCACCTCGCTGGTGTGCGCGTCACGCAAATCCAGCACGTGGCGGGCAAACTCCACCACCGCCATCTGCATCCCAAGGCAAAGCCCCAAAAACGGCAGGCCGTTTTCCCGCGCGTACTGAATGGCGGCAATTTTGCCTTCCAGTCCGCGAGCGCCAAAGCCGCCCGGTACGAGCACGCCGTCCGCGCCCGCAAGCATATCCCCCACGTTCTCGGGCGTGACGTCCTGGGCAGGGACCCACTTGATTTTCACCTTAACGCCATGGTAGATACCGCCGTGCGTAAGGGCCTCTACCACGCTCAGATAGGCGTCGGGCAATTCCACATACTTGCCCACCAGGGCCACGCATACGCTGTCGGTGCTGGCAAGCTGACGCTCCACCATGTCGCTCCACTCGCTCAGATCGCAGCGCCCCTGCGGCAAGCCGAGCATCTTGATCACCTGCTCGTCCAGGCCCTCGCGGTTCAGCATGAGCGGGACTTCATAGAGGCTGCGGGCGTTGAGGTTTTGGAATACGCAGTTTACCGGCAGGTTGCAGAACATGGCGATCTTGGCGCGCACATCGTAGGGCAGCTCATGGTCGGCGCGGCACACCAGAATATCCGGCGAAATGCCGATGGAGCTGAGCTCGCGCACGCTGTGCTGAGACGGCTTGGTTTTCAGCTCGCCTGCCGCGTTGAGGTACGGCACCAGCGTCACATGAAGATAGAGGCAGTTTTCTTTGCCTGCCTCGGCGCGCATCTGGCGCACGGCTTCCAGAAAAGGCAGACTTTCGATATCGCCCACGGTTCCCCCGATTTCGGTGATGATCACATCCGGGGGATTCTCGGTACGCGCCACGGCAAGGATATTTCGCTTGATTTCATTGGTGATATGCGGAATCACCTGAATGGTGGCGCCCAGGTATTCGCCCCGGCGCTCCCGGTCGATCACGGTTTTGTATACGCGTCCGCTGGTCACGTTGCTGGCCTGGGTGAGGTTTTCATCGATAAAGCGTTCATAATGTCCCAGGTCCAGATCGGTTTCCGCGCCGTCGTCGGTCACAAACACCTCGCCGTGCTGGTAGGGGTTCATGGTGCCGGGATCGACATTGATATACGGATCAAACTTCTGAATGCACACGCGCAGTCCCCGGCACTTCAGCAGCCGCCCCAGGGACGCCGCCGTGATGCCCTTGCCCAACGAGGAGACAACGCCGCCGGTTACAAAGATAAACTTGGGATCCATGGTACCCCGCCTTTCCACATATCCGTTCGGTTTCGATTACTTGTGGTAGAGATTATGGCTTTGATACTTGGGATCGCAGGTAAGGTTGACCTTCAGCCTTCGGAAGATGCCTTCGTCCACCTGCGGCAAAATGACCGTGGAATGCGCCTCCAGTCCCTCCAGCAACGGAAGCTGGCGCATGGCCAGCGCTGCCTTTGGGTCGGTGGCAGCGCAGATGGACAGCGCCACGAGCACCTCATCGCTGTGCAGGCGTGGATTCCGATTGCCCAGATAGTCGCACTTGAGCGTCTGAATGGGCTCGATCACGGTGGGCGAAATCAGCTGATCTTTTTTCTCGATCCCGCCCAGCACCTTGAGCGCGTTGAGAATCAGCGCCGCAGAGGGCCCAAGCAGGTTGGTGGTTTTTCCGGTGACGATGCGCCCGTCCGCCAGCTCAATGGCCAGGGCGGGAGCCGCCGTTTCCTCCTCGCGCTTACGGGCTGCGGCGATTACGGGACGATCCTCCGGTCCCAGGCCCGCTTTTTGCACGATCATCTTCAGCCGGTCCACCTCCGCCTGCTCGGTGCGCCCCTGGACCTGCCCGCAACGCGCGGCGTAATACCGGCGAATGATCTCCTGACGGGCGGCCTCCCGGCAGGCTTCGTCGTCGGTGATGCAGTTTTTTATCATGTTCACGCCCATATCCGTGGGCGATTTGTAGGGCGATTGCCCATAGATGCGTTCAAATACAGCCCGAAGCACCGGGAAAATCTCAATGTCGCGGTTGTAGTTCACCGTGGTTTCCCCGTAGGCTTCCAGGTGGAAGGGATCAATCATGTTCACATCGTCCAGGTCGGCAGTTGCGGCCTCATAGGCGATGTTGACCGGGTGATTGAGCGGCAGGTTCCAGATGGGAAAGGTTTCAAACTTGGCGTAGCCCGCCTTCACGCCGCGCTGATGTTCCTGATACAGCTGGCTCAGACATACGGCCATCTTGCCGCTGCCCGGCCCCGGTGCGGTGACCAGCACCAGCGGGCGGGTGGTTTCGACATATTCGTTGCGCCCGAAGCCGTGATCGCTGACGATCTGCTCCACGTCGTAGGGGTATCCCTCGATGGGAAAATGACGGAACACACGCACGCCCAGGCTTTCCAGACGGTTTTTGAACATGACGGCTGAATGCTGGTCGCGCCAGCGGGTCAGCACCACGCTGCCCACATACATCCCGATGCCGCGGAATGCATCGATCAGACGCAGTACATCGGCGTCGTAGGAGATGCCCAGGTCGCCGCGAACCTTGCTTTTTTCAATGTCATCGGCATTGATGGCCACCACCAGCTCCGCCTGATCCTTCAGGTTGAGCAACATGGATACCTTGCTGTCCGGCTTGAAACCCGGCAACACACGCGATGCATGGAAATCATCAAACAGCTTTCCGCCCAGTTCCAGATAGAGCTTTCCGCCGAATACGGCGATGCGGCTGCGGATGTGCTCCGATTGCATCCGCGTATAAAGGTCATGATCGAACCCCGTACGCATGACGGCCCCCCTCTACTGATCATCAACCGGATTATCATACCATTTCCCCTTTGGCGAAACAAGGGCAAAAACAAAAGAAATGCTTCTTTTTTGCGGCATCGTGCCCGTTGCCCGCCAACAGTTTCTCATGGGCAAACATGGGTTTCTTCCGGCGCATTCAGACCAGCGTTACGGGGCCATATCGGTGATGGATCGACAAACCGGATTTCAAACAGGAAAGTGGGTGGGCAGGCTTCCTTCAAATGGAGACACCCGGACGCAGTGTGCCGTATGTTGCCTGTTTTCTGCGCGCCTGTGCCCGGGAGAAAGGGCGTTAGCCGGTCGGGCAGCACAAATCAGGCGCTTGCGGACAGCGCCCGGGTTCTCTGCGGCACCATAAACGCGCGCCGGCAGGCACCCGGCGCGCGAATCCTTTTGTTTTCGCAAGGAGGAAAATCAGGGGAGCTTGGGTTCAATCGGACGGTGCGTGAGCTTGATTTCCCCGCTATCCAGCTGCGACAGGGTCTGTCCGCTTCCGTACAGGCGATATTTGTAGGTGCACAGGCCCTCCATCCCCATGGGGCCGCGCGCGTGCAGCTTGCCCGTAGCAATGCCCACTTCCGCGCCCAGACCATAACGGAAACCATCCGCAAAGCGCGTGGAGCAGTTAAGAAACACGTCCGCACTATCCACGCGGTTCATGAAAAATTCGGCGTGCGCGCGGTCTGTGGTGATGATGCAGTCTGTATGGTGGGAGCCGTAGCGGTTGATGTGCGCAACCGCCTCCTCGAGGCTGTCCACCACACGGATGGAGAGGATTGCATCCAGATACTCCGCGGCCCAGTCCTCTTCCGTGGCCGGGTTACAGCCGATCAGCGCACGCGTGCGCTCGTCGCCACGCAGGACAATGCCCTTTTCACGCAGCGCGCGCGCCACTTCAGGCAAAAAGGCGGATGCCACTCCGGCATTCACCAGCAGGGTTTCCGCCGCGTTGCATACGGACAGGTTCTGGGCCTTGCTGTCCACCGTCACACGCAGCGCCAGGTTGAGGTCGCAGGGGTCGTCCACATAAACGTGGCACAGCCCCTCGGCATGTCCCAGCACAGGAATTTCGCTGTTTTGCATGATGTAGCGCACAAAGGCGTTGCTGCCGCGCGGGATGATCAGATCTATCCATTCATGCTGGCGCAGCATTTCCTGCACATCCTCGCGGGAATGCAAGAGGGCGCACCAGCCATCCGGCAGGCCATACTGCCGGGCTGCCCTGATAATCAGATCAGCCAGCGCCTCATTGGTCCGTGCGGCCTCGCGTCCGCCCTTGAGGAGTACGGCGTTGCCGCTTTTAAGGCACAGCGAGGCAATCTGCACCAGCGCGTCCGGCCGGCTTTCAAAAATGACGCCCACCACTCCGATGGGACAGCTCACGCGATACAGGTTCAAGTCTGGCGACAGCTCGCGGGCATACTGCACCTTCCCCAGCGGGTCCGGCAGCAGGGCCAGGGACCGCAGCCCCTCCGCCATGCCGGCGCATTTGGCGCGGGTCAGTTTGAGGCGGCTCAACAGCGGCGCGCTCAGCCCTTCCGCCGTTGCGGCTTCCACATCGGCCGCATTGACGGCCAGCAGGTTGTCCATATGGGTTTCAATTTCCCGCGCAATCGCCTCCAGCGTCTGGTTGCGCGCTTCCAGGCTGGCTCCCGCCAGCGAAAAAGACGCTTCACGCGCGCGCCGCGCCATGCTTTGAATCGTGTCCGGCACGGAATCCTCCCCTTCCAATCGGAATAGGAACATTATATGCCACCGCTTTGCCATTGGCAAGTGCTTGCACTTTGATGCGCGGCCGTGTTATAATAGCATGCTGTGGGAAGGACCGGGAAAGGAGGTTTCCGCCATGCCGCACCAGCGGGGGATCAAGCCTGTAGCGCAGAACAAAAAGGCGTATCACGATTACTTCGTGGAGGAAACCTACGAATGCGGCCTTTGCCTCAAGGGCACCGAGGTCAAGAGCATGCGTCAGGGCCGGGTGAATCTCAAGGAGAGCTTTGCCATGGTGCGTGGGACGGAAGTGTTTGCCGAAGGCATGCACATCAGCCCCTATGAGCAGGGCAGCTTCTCCAACAGCGACCCGCTTCGCCCCAAAAAGCTGCTCCTGCATAAAAGCGAGATCCGCAAGCTCAGCGGCCTGGTGAGCCGCCAGGGCTACACGCTGATTCCCCTGAAGGTTTACCTCAAGGATGGGCGGATGAAGCTGGAGCTGGGCCTGTGCCGGGGCAAGCACCTGCACGACAAGCGCGACGCCGCCGCCGCGCGCGATGCGAAGCGGGAGATGGAACGTGCTCTTCGCCAGCATGAATAGGCGGCCACATGGGGGTGTTCTGGTTTCGACGGGAGTGAATGAATGCACGGTAAGCGAGCCGCGGACCCTGTACCGCGCAACAACGGGGAAAAACAATAACTGACAATAGCGAATACGCTTTCGCGGCGTAATGCCGCGCGCCGTCCCTGACCGCCCGCTGGTCAGGCAAACGGTGTCATTGAAGCGGGGAACGAGCACGCCAAAGCTTTGAGGCGCTGCCCGTAAAAATGAAGCTACCGTAGCCGCAAGCCCGCCATGGGGCGTGCGGCAAGGGGAATCCCAAAACCATGGATGCGCTCGGAGAAAACTGTGTGGGCATGCTTTCGGACGGGGGTTCGATTCCCCTCACCTCCACCAAATAAGAACCGCAATTTTGATACAATGCGTATCAAGGTTGCGGTTCTTTCTTGTGCCACAAAAGCTCTGATTCCAAGGGGTTTCTGGCTTTTATCGGCCCCAGCCGTCGCCAGACAAAGCGAAAGCCTGTCGCCAGCCCAGTACGCAAAGGCGCTGGGTAGCAGCAGGCTATCGTTTGGTTTATGGGTATCGTTTAATTTGTGGGCTATCGTTTGGAGACTGCTAAGTCAATCGAGAAAGCACCATTGCAGTTGTGATCTCTGATTTTTTAATTTTTATGGTCGAAGCAATTCGTTCCGAATATTCAAGGGCACAATCCAAAAGAAATCCTTGCGCTGAAACAAATACCGCTCCACTTTGTTCAGCAAGCGGGAAAATTAGCTGCATCTGCTTATTGGAAAAAATATCAACCGGTAAAGAAATATGCCTGATTTGGCGGCGCGTCTCTTCCAAATGCCGCATGGCATCTGAATATTTACTATTACCACAATCCTCCTCTTGTTGGAGAATTTGTTTTGCCACTTCTTGAACTAAAGCTTCTTGCAAACCCGCATATTTCTGGTTCTCCTGTTCGGATTTCTTTGCAAGCAACACCTGATCTTGCTCAGAATCGAGAAATTCTGCGAGTGCTTGTTTTGCTGCAGCTATATCCGGTGCTGAGAGAAATCCATTTGGTGTAATCTGCAGCCCATCCAAATCGCTAACTGATTTGATAAGCATCGGTCCACCGACTGAGGCCACGAGATATGAAATCCGCTCGACACCGTTGTGCTGTACAGATATCCTCTGAATAGGGCCATCTTTAGGTATTTTACAACTGATAGCGTTCAAAATCGCATCGACACTTTCGTTGCCCCACGTAAGAAATGGGAAGTTTTCAGATGCATCGTTACGACTGACTGTTGTATATGTCTCGCAGAAATCCTCACTCCCTGGCAAATGCCATATATGATTTGCGGATGTTGTGGCACCTTTGCTGGCAAGATAAGAAGAACTTACAAATGCATCCCATAAATCATAGATCGTAGCAGGAGAAGATAGTGATTTTGCATTTGCACTCAATCGTTTATACATCTCGTATTGATCATCTGCACTGATTTCCATAGCAGCAGTTGCTGCTCGTTGTTTCCTTAACCTCTGCTTAGATCGCTGTTCCAATTCATCTTCGGATAGTGTCCCATTTTGCAAATCACGAAACTCTTCTGGTTCCACCGGGAGCATAGAAATCTGCTGCGTACCTACAACCAAATTGGCAGCTTTCAACCGTTCTAATAGGCGACCATAAACAATTTCTTCTGTACTTCCTAAGTAACACATATTCAGCACTTCGATGTCTGAATACTTCTGGCCTATACGATCAATACGGCCAATACGCTGCTCTACCTTCATGGGGTTCCAACCAAGGTCAAAGTTGATGAGTAGATCTGCAGTCTGAAGGTTCAATCCTTCTGCGGCAGCATCTGTACAGAGAAGGAGATCAATTTCCCCAATCAAAAACAAGCGCTTGATTTCTTCATGGGTAACATTTTCATCTTTTCCCGAAGCCGGATTATAATAAATGGCTCGTCCACCCGCATAAATACCGACACGCATCCCAGCATCTCTCACCCTTAGATAATTGCGGATGCTTTGCAATGTATCATAAAATCTTGTGAACAGCACTGTCTGGCGTATCCGGTCATTTGGTGCGCGGCGGTGATCCAACTCCATAAGCAATGCCTGGATTTTAGAGGGGGTTTCGCTGATTCCATGCAGTTGTCTCAACATAATGGTAAGGCGTTCTTTTTCCCATTCCAGATCATCTTGGCTACGATCTTTGAGCAATGCATCCAGCGTGATGTCATCCAGGTCGCCTTCAGAATAATCGTCATCTGTAGAGTCACGCAAATCATCCAGTGCTGCGTCCAATTCCTCTTGCGTCTCGAACTGAGCGGCACCAACCAGTAATGTTTGCTCTACCCGACGGAGTCGACGCTCCAATGTCATCTGGATCGCATACAGGCTGGATGCAAAGCGCAGCTGCAAAAAATTCAGGAGGAAAAACATCATCTGACGTGACTGCTGATTGTGCTGGCGGATTTGGCGCGTTAACTCTGTGCAGTAATCCTCCAGCATCCCATAAAACTTAGCCTCCGCTTCAGTGAAACGTACTACGCATATCGGACGAACATGTCGTCTGGCCAAATTGCTCTTAAGTTTTCCATTTTCACGATATTTTTCTAGAAGCTGCCTGGTATGGCGCATCATAACGCGAGAAAGAGGAGACGCAGCAAACATGGGCTGAAGAAGGTAGCGTATGTCAGCCTTTTTAGGTTCCTTCCAAGGCAGATTTTCCAGCACTTTTCGGTTTTTACCTGTAACAACGGTAGCATTGAGGCGATTCCACAAAAAAGGATCCAATGCTTCAATCTGATGATAGCTTTGCCCCAACATTGCCCACTCCAAGCGAGTCAGCGACTCATTCTTCACAAGTTTGGACATCAATTCAAAGTAGTGCATACTTAATGTTGGGTCATGCTGATACGGCCCCACTCGGTTTGTCAGGCGAAACAGATCGTACACTTCAATGGGATCAATCTGCATAGGCGTTGCCGTTGCCATCCATAGACTTTTCGCCTTGGGGCGCAATCCGTTTTGCAAAGCTCGGTATAATTGGCCATATTTAGGTGCTGTATTGGAACCATCCCGAGGATTTTGTCGACGTGCGTAGTGTGCCTCATCCACAAGAATGATGTCATATTGTTGAGCAGAACGCAGCATCGCAAAACGCTCTTTGCGACTAACCAGTCCTGATGAAACGATGTTCAGGTCTGGACTATACAAGTCGTTATCCAGTAGCTCGCATTCTTCGGGGTAAATACGAGTATGTTGGATCTTCCCGCTTCCGCCAGGCTTAGGCTTGCTTTTATAAAATGGAAGCAAGGCCTTTTGTGCCAACTCACGTTGCCACTGGTCGGTCAGGCTAGCAGGCGCAACGATTAACACACGCTTTGCCCACCCAGACAGTACTAGGCTACGGATTGCCAATGCAGCTTCAATGGTTTTACCTAGACCTACTTCATCACACATCATGTAGGAGTAGGGCCAGCTCTCCACCAAGCGACGACTGACAATCTCCTGGTGCGGCCATGGTTCCACAGGTGCTGAGTACATTCCGATGTATTTTCCACCCGGCATTTTGGGGGCATCACGTAGAACCGCAAAACGAAGCATTTCCTCCAAAGTTGGCTCTACCTCAACGCGAAGCACAGTTCCATCAATTTCTGTGGGGTGGTTTCGCAAATCCTTTAAATGGACAAGCCGCCCTCGCACTGCCTCCGGTAGTGGAAGTACCAACATATGAGGATTTCGATTCGCCCAAAGAGTGTCAAACCGAACATCCGCTTCATCTACACGCTGTTTCTCTCGCTTGCCTTCCCAAGCACAGTGAATATCCAAATTTTCTGCGTTTTTGGTCAGGGCAGTTCGTGACTCATTCAAAGAACCGCTACCCATAAGTCGGTCACCCTGAGAATCCTCCATAACAAACCACTTCTCATGAACATAGCCATCCTCTGTGGAATCGACAGACAGCGCCTGTCCAGTGACAGAGTTTTTACGAAATGCAACCCTCATTTCCAGTTGCCCACTGGCCACCATCTGTGCCAGCAGGGCAACGCCGCTCTGTACCTCATCGGGCCAACTTTCAGGGTTGCGCAGTTCTTCCATTAGGGTGTCCGCAAGGCGCTGCTGGTTACCGGCCAATACAGCAGCCACATCCTGTACCTGTAGATCTGCTCCGACGATCAGTCGCATCTTTCCGCCGTGACGTAAAAACGCTGTATAACCTTGGGATGCAGCAGCCAAGGAAGACGAACGGAAATACCCCGCCACACGGTCATAACGAGTGGCAAGATTCAGTGCCGGCAGATAAAAATCGTGCAGAATATCAACGGGCTTCCCTTTTTCTGTCACATCCGAAGTATAGTAAGTCAATCTCCATTCAATTTCTTTCAGGCCGTGCTCCATCTTTTATCACTTCCGATCCCTCAGGCCGAACAGAATGCGCTGGGCTTCCTTACTCAAGGGCTCACTGCCACAGCCATCTGCCCAAACTTTCAAAATATCGATGATCTTGTCCTCGTGTCCTTCCGCCTGCCGCTGAAGATAGGCACGGGCCACGGGCATATCTCCCTCGCGGAAAGACATGATTAATCCCTGGAGAATATCCCACTCATTCTCCGGGTTTTGCAGGCGACGGGGATTACGCTCCTCCGGCAGGACCAGGCGCAGCTTGCTGCCGCGCTTGACTAACGGCGCGTAGTAGCCTTCCACCTCGTCGTCTCGATTGCGGCGACCGGTACGTTCATCGTTAATGCCGATCATTCGGCCTTCATCGCGGTATCCGGCGGCCTTGTTTTCCAGACGGATATTCAAGGATTTGGACAGGCTGAGTGCATCATCAAAGGGGAAGCTTCCCATCCCATAGATGCCAAACAATGTCAGGGCGATGCCGGCCTCCGGTTCCAAATCTTCCACACTCAGACGCCCTTTGGTCAGGCGGGTCATCTGGTACTGTGCCACCACGGTGCTTGCCTCTCGCATGGCCTGAGTAGGCGTTACCAGTTCGTTGCCATCCATAACGGGCCAATTTTCCGACAAAACCTTTAGAGCGCAGCCGTAGCTGGCCACCATCTCATCCACGGCGTTCAGATGCAGGGCATCATAATCGACCAGGCTCTGGCGGACCGCTTCCCGCAGCTGCTGCAACACACCTGTTCCGCCAAATCCGCGCCACACCGCAGGTGCCCGGTCTTCCATATCCCGTTTGCGACAGGCTAAGAAAATAGAGCTGGCGGCAGCAGCTTTATCTTTCTGATGCATAGAGGTTGACGCTTCAGAGTCAACAGGGAAGGAGGAAGAAATAATCCAACCATTCTGAATTAATGCTTTTGTCAGCGTTTCCCATGCCTCCGTGGTCTTGTGAGTGAACATCATGGTCATAATGCCCTCGTCTTTCATGACCCGACGGCACTCGGCGAAGATCTCGCTCATCCGCTGTTCATAGACACGGTCAGCCTCTTTGGCATTTCCGTCTCTCACTGGGTTGGCCACCGCCTCGTCGGTCTTATTAGTCAAGCGCCGGCCAAACACATCGGGATATATATCGCGGAAGATGCGTTTTTGCCATACATAGAAATAATCTGACAATTCTGCATACTGTACATTATTGTAGTAGGGGGGATCTACACAGATAACATCAACACTGTCAGATGGAATGTCCATATTTGCTGCGGATCCATTTAAAATATGAATGTTTGATTTAGTGGCCTTTGGCAGCAATTCACATAATTCTTTATACGACTTCCCGACATTTTGAATGCCCCATCGTATTCCGGAGTTGACACCAGACATAACTAATTCCCCAAATGTCCATTTGAATGAAAAATCATGCTTTGAGAATGTATGTGCGATAACCCCACGTCCAGAATGCCAGCAAGTTTGTTTACTGCTATAATCTAAACATTTGTCAATTGAAAACTGTAGATAGGTGATAATGGCAGCGCCTTTCTCCTGACCATGCTTCTCCAGAATTTCCGGCATCATATTGTGTAGGGTTTCCATGGCAGTCAGATGCCCCAGCAGCTGGCGAGGTGTAAACATATCACACCAACGCTTCATGCCATACATCGGAGGGCGCATATCATTACCCTGCGGGAAATTTTCCGTTGGAATCAAGTCCATTGCTCCCCAGCGGTCCCAGTTCTCCTCCAGGGCTTGCTTGGCCCGATCCAGGGCGGCATAGTCTTCCGCGGTAGGTTCCCGGAAGAAGGTGACTTTCTCAGTGCGAACCTGTCCCTTGTTAGGACCGGAGGTATAACGCATGACATTACCATCCTTGTCCAGCTTGGGCTGCTGGCGGACTGCCACCACGCAATACAGATCGTCACTCCAATTGCCATATTCAGATTCCCCGCAGGCCTGACGCTTGATTTCTTCACTGGCAATCGCTTGTCCGCAATGGATGCACGTACCCACGCCGCCCTTGATGGTGCCCCGCTCCGGGTCCTCGCCATGGGGACCTTTGCCATTTTTCAGGCGCACAGGGACAAAACGCACCTTCTTATGGCCGGGGAAGCCCTCAATCTCTGGCAGCACCATCCAGCCATCGCTCTTCTTTTGCAGGGCGAAGGCATTCAGCAACGGGGCGCGCTCCCCGCAACTGGGGCAGGTAACGGAGCGGCAATAAAGAAGTCCTTGTTGGTCGTACTCGGGGACATCAAACTGCCGAAACAGTTCTTGGGAGCCACCACACTGCTTTAGCAGATTTTTTCGTTCTTCTCCCCGAGGAGGTGCAAAGTAGTAATATGGGGCAGTCTTCTCCGCAACAGTATCTACCAACCGTTCTCCATATCGTTCTAATTCAGCAAGCAAATCCATGCCAAATTGTGCCGGATATTGAATGGTGGCTTTTTCAATTGCAGTGGCAACCGGATTCAAATCGTTGGCGATCACATTGCAGCCAAGGCGGGCAGCTTCAAAAGGTATGGAACCACCGCCTGCTGTTGGATCAAGTACCGTAATATTGTGAAAATCTGCCTGAATCGGCGTTTCATATGCGCGCCCATATCCATACAAATCTTCGGGATCGATTTTGATTTCCTTACCAAGAATGTCCTTTACCTTATCACTAGAGGCAAAAGCAATTCTCTCATTGGTATGAGCTGGATCAGCTGCTACTGTAACAACGGGAATCTGCTGTAGCCCACTCAATGCCATAATAGAAATCGGTGCGTTTTCGCGGCACCACCTCTCTAGTAACAGATCTTCGCCCAAAACGGCATCCTGCTCTTTCAGCGTATTTAATAAAGCTGTAATTGACGAACGCCGCTCATTTTCCTTATCCAAGGCCTTCTGGAATTTGGCAGAAAAATGAATGTACTCCTGCTGGCCATCACTTTCAATCAATTCAAGGTTTTTGCCCACCAATGTCCAGCGGGCATTACCAATCACAGCCTGCTTTTTCACAATGCCCAATTCTCTCAGAAACAGTTCCGGCTCTGTATCGGCAGGCAAAATACTGCCCAACACAGCTGCGCGGCTGGGCGTCAGTGGACGCCGAGCCCACCAGACGTGTAAATAGTATATTGGCGGAAGCATACTCATCGCACCGCGTTCACGCTTAGTTTCAGCGCCGACCTGTTGGCAAGGGAAATTGCCTTCAATCAATTTTTTCTCGTATGCCATTTACTTATCCTCCTTACGCAAGGCTTCCAGCATACGAGTCACTTCTGCCCCGTCTTTCTGCTGGCCAGCTAGCCGTGTGTATAGGGGTCAAATGCGATAGCGTTCACCAGTGAAATATCCAGCTTACCATCCCGAAGGACGCTTTCATCGGCTGTGACTTTTACTACCTTGCCAATCACGCCGCATCCATACTCGTTGCTCTGATACTCGATGAATTTGCATTCCAGACAAAGAGGGAACTCATTGATTACAGGGGCATCTACCGTCTCCGCTTTTGTTGCGGTGAGACCCGCCTGACCCAATTTATCCGAAACACGGTTACCGGAAACAACGCCAAAGTAGTCAGCCTCCACAACGTGGGCGGCATCGGCAATGCTGACGGTAAATCCGCCATGCGTTTTGATATTCTTTACGGTTTTGTGACTCTCAGTCAGGTTTAGCGCGACAGTATCGCGCTCCTGCATTGTTCCCCAGGCGGCATTCATCACATTTACAGTTCCATCCTCGTTATAGGTGGCTACCATCAGAACAGGCATGGGGAAAATGCCTTCAGTAATTTTCAATTCTTTTCTCATGCTGCTTGCCTCGCTTTTTTAAAGATTGACACCTACGGTGCTTTCCCTTATAATTATAGCCAGTAGTAAACAAAATTCAAGTACTGGCATTTGAGAAAGGTACTATCCTAAAAGGAAGTGTGACAATGATTCGTAACTACATCGAGAATGCGAATTTTGAGGATACTGGCTTCAGCTACACCATGTCGCTGATTTCCGGCAAGCACAAAATGGTGATTCTCTATTGTTTGATGGAGTTTGAAATCGTGCGGTTCAATGAACTGAAACGCTATCTGGGAAATGTATCCGATAAGACTTTAAGCACAAACCTGAAAGAGTTAGAATCAGCTCATCTCGTAGAGCGAAAAGAATATCCGCAAATTCCGCCAAAAGTAGAGTACTCTCTCAGTGAGCGGGGCAAGTCACTTATGAAAATTTTAGACCAGCTCTGCACATGGGGAGAGGAAAACAGGGTGTAATCTTTTCTCAATTTAAAAGTATTCTAAGCATCTATCGAAAGGTAGGTGCTTTTCTTATGCCCATTTTTAAGGATGGTGATGTGTATGGGCATCTTTTCCGGCTTGTTCAAATCCCGCGACAAGCCCCAGAACCGGACATCCG